>NZ_JAEQCB010000074.1:0-49440 GCF_020738785.1 Microcoleus sp. PH2017_05_CCC_O_A
AGGCTAACACTGCATAATTTCAGCCCAAAAGCGTTTGGCTTCCAAGTTTTCACAACTGATAAAAAAATCCGACCCACATCTGCGGAATGTGGGTTATAAGTAATAACTTATATGCGGTCATGCTTCGCCCTCTTCAAAAACCAGATGCACCCGATCTCAGAGCTCACAATGACCAAAAGCAATTTCCTCCGTGGCCTCAGATTCATTCCTTCGCAGGCTTAGGACGGGATCGACAATTTCAAAGCTCAAAAAAAACCCATGACAAACTCTAATGGAGAATTCAAGCCTACCCTAGGACTGGTAGGCATTACGATTAACGCGATGGCGCTGATTGCACCGGGCGCTTTTCTGTGGACGACTTACCAATTGCAAGCCCCGCCGGATTCTGCTAAAAATATGTGGGCTGCGATCGCCCTAGCAACTGCGATCGCCCTGCTGACAGCAAGCTGTTATGCAACGCTTTCTAAAGCTTACCCCGAAGCAGGTGCCGGCAGTTCCTATTACTATGCAGAAGCAGCAATCTTAGCGAAACAGGAACACAAACACTTTCGTTTGGCGCGTTTGGCAAAGTTTGTAACCGGCTGGGCTGCACATTTGTACTACTGGGTGTACCCCGGCATCATGATTAGCTTTATGGGAACGCTTGTCGTTTACATCGGGCAGTTGTTTAACCCTGATTTTGCAGCGGATTGGTTCAGCAAAACCTTAATTTGCTTTATCTTCACTGGGCTGGTGGGCTTTATTGCCCTCCAGGGCGTTACCGGTTCTACGCTGATTAATATCATCATCAATATTGTGCAAATTAGCTCTCTCACCTTCCTGGGATTGTTGATGATTGTTTACCGATTAGGTCATCCGAATGTGAATTATGAACACGCAAATGCTTTTAGCGTTGTGATGCCTCATGATTTATCGGGATTGATTTACCAAGCGACGATCGCAATTCTGTTACTTGTCGGATTTGAATCGGCAACAGCGATGGCTGGTGAGGCCATTAATCCTCAGCGCGATATTCCTCGCGGTGTTATTCTCTCTTTATTTATTCAGGCTTGTATCTGTTATTTCTTCGAGTATTTCGCGGCTAATTTTTTCATTGGCGACCAATATACTGCAACTGTTGATGGCAAAACTGTAACGGGATTTGCCGCTGCATTATCGTCGGGTGCGCCGATCGGCGATATCGCGAAAATTTTGGGAGATACGCTACTATTTGGTAACGGATTTCTGCTGCAAATTACGATCGCCAGCACAGTCGTCATGGCATTGATCGGGACAGCGCTATCGTCGCTGTCAACGGGTGTTCGGATCAGTTATGCCATGGGGAGCGATCGGGAATTACCCGCCGTATTCGGCTTTTTACACGGGCGTTACAATACGCCTCACATCGGAATTTACTTTCTAACTGGACTTTCCGCTTTGATTGGGGCTTATGCGGTGCAGAGTGTGGATAACGTGACGATCGTTACGTTAGTGTCTAACATTGGCACGTTTATGCTCTACGGAATTACCTGTGGAGTAACGTTAGTTGCTACCCTAGAGCATTTGCTAGATGAGGAACACAACCCAATCAAAACTGTTGTGATTCCCGTTTTGGGTTTGGTCACGAATTTACTTATGGTTTGTGGCATTTTTTACTACGGTTTGACTGGAACTGGTAATGCCAAAACTAATTCTATGACTGCGATCGGCATTTCTGTTGCCTTCTTTTTTGCCGGATTTGCTTACCTGATTGGAGACAGCTTGATCAAAGGCAAACCTCTGTTTTTGCCGTCGGATATTAATCATCCCCTGCGCGATAACACCTCTGCATCTAAATCTCCATAGTTAAACAGTTGACCTGTGGTAGGGGCGGTGCCCCCGTGCCCGCCCTCTTAGCTGCCGATTGAGGGCGGGGGATGCTATACCCAAGATATTTGGTAATTGAAATCTATGCAATTAGTTCTTGCGATTATCCAGCCTGCTAAATTGGATTCCATCAAGGAAGCCTTAGTCAAACTTGGTATTCAAGGAATGACTGTCACAGGCGCAAAAGGATTCGGACGGCAAAAAGGGAAACCGCTTGCTTTTTTGGGACTCTTAGATATGGAAGGCAAACCTTTTACGGTTGACTTTCTGCCGAAAGTCAGAATTGAAATTGTCGTGAACGACGATATGGTTGATGCGGTTGTCGATACGATTGTGACAACGGCGAAAACAGGAACTGTCGGAGATGGCAAATTGTTTGTGATTCCGGTAAGCCGAACAGTTCGCATTCGCACAGGCGAAGAAAACGAAGCTGCTTTGACAATCGAAGAACCTGCAACTTTGAGCGATTCCTGGAAAAAATAATGATTCAATCTTTGTTGCTTTTTGTGTTAGCTGGAGTATGCGAAATTGGCGGTGGCTATTTATTTTGGCTGTGGTTGCGCGAAGGCAAAAGCCCTTGGTTAGCCGTAATTGGGATGGTTATTTTAGGGGTTTACGGAGTGGTGCCAACGCTGCAACCGGCTACTTTTGGGCGAGCATATGCGGCTTACGGGGGTGTGTTTATTGTGTTGTCAATTCTGTGGGGCTGGATTGTCGATCGCATTGCTCCTGATAAGTACGATTTACTCGGAGGGTGGATTGCTTTGCTGGGCGTTTTGGTGATTATGTATGCGCCTCGCCGTTAGTTAGCATGATTCGGCATCATTTGGAATGATTCGGCGGTTGAAACCGCTTCTTGTCATACGAAGTCTGCCTCCGCAGACTAAGAGATCGCGGGTTGAAGTTCAGCCACGATCTCTTTTTTGTCAGCTTTTGCTGACAATCAGCTTTTTTCATGCTTGCTTTTTCAAAAAATGTGTTAAATAGTAGTTAAAGATACAGAAAATAATTAAATTATTAGAAATAAACCATGTTTAATACGATTTTGAGCCAGCAGCGACAAGTCCTCGGAACCTTTTCTAGCCGTGAAGACGCAGGACAGGCTCTGGATTGTCTGGTGTTTTCAGGCTTTCCGCTAGCGCAGGTGTTCTTGCTGGGGCAAAGGTGCGAGGAACAGCAAAATTCTTTAAACCTTCCCTCAGAGTCGTTTGGAGCGATCGCAGGCACTGCAACTGGTCTGAAAAAAGGAATGTTTCTGGGCAATTTGGTGGGGGGTGCCACCGGGCTACTGTTAGGAGTGGGACTCCTTGCCCTTCCCGGTGTGGGTCAAGTATTGCTGTCTGGGGCGATCGGCTTTACGCTGTTGAGTGGCGGAATTGGCACGGCTGCGGGTGGATTGATGGGAGCTTTAATTGGATTGGGGCTGACTTCAGAGCAAGCTAAAGCCTATCAGCAGCAGATTTCTCAGGGCAGTGTTTTACTAATCGTAGAAGGCAGCGGACAAGAGGTCGATCGGGCTAAATACTTGCTCGCAAAATCGGCAGTCTAAACTTTAAGAATATCGGGTAAAAATCGAAGTATGACAGCAGTAAGAACCAAGAAGGAAGAAAGAAGGAAGATGAAATACAAAGACGAATCAACCCGAAATAATAAAGCATATTCTATGTAGATGTGGTACACACAATCTTGTCGTAAGTAAGGTGCGTCGCCACCAGTAAATCAGCAAATTATCCAAGATATCGGAGCGACGCACCCTACAAATTAACAGCACACAATATATCTGCTACTGTACTTCATGAATCTGGAATAGGCTGTATCAGTATAGGTGGCAATTTCTTACAAGCTCAGTGGCTTGAGCCTAGAGTTACTGACCGCATTTACAGGGGAATCTGATTGCTTCAGGCGATAGCCCATACTGTGAACTGTCTCAATTAAATCTTCAGCAGCTCCCGCAGCTTTGAGTTTTTGACGCAAACCTCTGATGTGAACCTTGACAGTATTTTCTTCTGGTGGAGATTCCAACGACCAGACGTGTTCGATCATGACACTTCGACTGAGAACACGGCGACCATTTCGCAACAGAAGTTCCAGAAGCGCGTATTCTTTGGGCGTGAGATGGAGTGGGGTGTATCTATAGCTAACTTCATAGGTACTGGGGTTGAGGCGAATTTCTTCCCATTCTAAAATCGGCCCAGAAGTGCTACTACCTCGACGCAATAAGGCTCGAATCCGAGCAAATAGTTTTTGCAAGTCCACGGGTTTGACTACATAATCATCAGCCCCAGCATCAAGCCCATTAATTTCATCACTGAGGGTGTCACGGGCTGTGATCATCAGGACAGGCATAGTATAGCCGTGAGATCGCAATCGATGGCAGAGACTAATTCCATCAAGTTCTGGTAACATCAAATCTAGCAGCAGCAAATCATAGTTGAGCATCTTTGCTTGATGCCATCCAGATTCCCCATCGGTAACTATATCAACAACATAGCGCTGGTCTGTCAAGGCTTCTGCCAACGTTTCTGCAAGGCGCAGATCGTCTTCAACCAAGAGAATCCTCATAATCAAGAGGCTGGGGGAAAGTACAAAGCCACTTATTGACTTTTAGACAAGATTGAGTTAGCGAACCAGAGCGCTCTAACACCAATAGGGCTAGGGCGATCGCCATGCTGGCTCCTCAACATCTTATTCGCATTTGGGCCCCAAATTTTACCGATTTGCGATCGAGATGTCAACAAGTTTTGACCCAAGGGAAGCTCAGAAACCATTGGCCAAAGCTTTCTTAACAAATATTGCCAAAAATCACGATTTATTACTTATTGAGAATCTTTCCGATTTCTTTACCATTTTCTGACTCATTTCTTTACTTGTTATATGTAATTGTAGGTGGGATCGGCACTTGGATGGGGTCAATTCTCCCACCCACTTGATAGTTAATTTGGGAGATTAGTGTTAAATGGCTTTTGGACCAGCTTCAAGATTGGGAGTGAGCCTGTTTGATGAAACCCCACCAATAGAGCGGGTTACAGGTAACTCCAATGAAGACCTTGAAACCATCATTCAGGCAGTATACCGACAAGTTTTGGGAAATGCCTACGTCATGGAGAGCGAACGCCTCACCGTTTGTGAGTCGCAGTTTAAACGCGATGAACTGACGGTACGGGAGTTTGTGCGTCGGGTTGCAAAGTCTGACTTGTATCGATCGCGATTTTTCGATAGTTGTGCTCGCTATCGGGCGATCGAACTCAACTTCAGACATCTACTTGGTCGCCCTCCGCTGGATCTCGAAGAAATGCGGAGCAAAAGTACCATTCTGGATACCAAGGGCTTTGAGGCTGAGATCGATTCTTATCTCGATAGCGATGAATACCAGAATACTTTTGGAGATGACATTGTTCCCTACATCCGGGGATACAAAACCGAAGCTTGTCAAAGCATGGTGCAGTTTACCCATACCTTCGAGTTGGTGCGAGGTGCTTGTAGCAGCAGCTTGAAGGGAAATCTGGCTGGTAAGAGTCCGCGTTTGAATTCCCTAGTAATTCAGGGCACGCCAACCGCCGTAATTTCTCCAGCCAGCAGCGGATCGACATTCCGCAATCCATCCGGTAGCGCTCGGACTCGTCATGGCGCTGGATCGGATGAAAACGGAAAAGTCTATCGCATTGAAGTTACCGGCTATCGCGCCAATGTGGTGAATCGGATTTCCAAGTTTCGCCGCAGCAACCAAGTTTACCTGGTGTCGTTTAACGAGCTATCCGAAACCTATCAACGGATTCACAAACAAGGTGGGACGATCGCTAGTATCACCCCTGTCTAGTTGAAAGTCGATCAATTTTAGATTTTAGATTTTAGATTTTAGATTTTAGATTGAAGAATTATTCGGGGCTTGTAATGAGAATTCGGAGCTTTGCTTCAATCAACAATCAACAATCAATCATCAAAAATCAACAATCATTCCGGTACAACTGGAATTGATATAAGCCGTGTATTGCTGACATATTGAACCATTCTCAATTAACCTTTTACGAACAGGCTCTCCGGTCTGTTCCACAAGAAATCCACTCTTTGTGGAACAGGCCGGAGAGCCTGTTGCTGAAAATGGTGCAAGATTTCAGCTACTACCAACTATTATCTGTAAAGGAGATTAATTGCAATGGCAGATTCGACAAAATGTGAACTGTGGCCAACCAGCGGTGTAGATGAGGTGCAAGCTGTGATTCGCGCCGTCTACAAGCAGGTTTTGGGCAATCCCCACGTGATGGAAAGCGAGCGCTTGGTAACTGCGGAATCTCAATTGTGCGATCGCAGCATCTCCGTGCGTGAATTTGTCCGATTGGTTGCTAAATCTGATTTTTATAGCACTCGCTATTTTCAAAAGTGCGCTCCCTATCGATTTGTAGAACTCAATTTCCTGCACCTGCTAGGTCGTGCACCACAAGATCAAACAGAAATTTCTGAACACATTATCCGCTGTGTTGAGCAAGGCTACGGTGCCGAAATTGACTCCTATATCGACAGCGACGAGTATCAAACCGCTTTTGGTGAAAACGTTGTTCCCTACTACCGAGGCAGAAGCAGCGAAGCAAATACCAAGCAAGTAGGTTACAATCGGATGTCGCTGCTCGATCGGGGTTTCGCCCAAATCGACAGTGCCGTCAAAGCATCTCAGTTAGTTTACGCCGTTGCTACCAACAGCGCTAACGCCATCAAGCCCTCAACCAGTCGAGGAGGCGCTTATGTCGCAACCGAAAAGATGTTCAAAATTGTGGTAACAGGGTCTAAGTTCGATCGACCTCGGCGCCTCAGTAACACGACATACATTGTGGCAGGAGACAATATGACTCCGCAAATTCAGCGGATCAATCGCACCTCTGGCAAAATTGTCAGCATCACTGAGATTCTCTAAATCCAACAAAAACAAGAAGTTTAATAGATGGATTTAAGTCATATTTAGAGGGTTTTTCTGGCTTCTCTAATTAGATTCAGCTATCTCTAAATTTCTAGCAACAATTGGATAGAAATTGAGATTATATCAGTTTCTCAAAATAATTGTACAATCTACATCTTTGGGTCGATATTCTACAATCAACCTACTGTTATTACTGTATAATTTGGGATAACTGGTATTCCCTCATTTTGAGAATATTAAGTATCTCCCGAATTGGAGGATGCCCGATTCGGGAGAATGCCAACTCTATTAATAAACTAGCTGGAGAAAATTTAATTTGAAATCCTCATCACGTTTTTGCGATCGACCATGATTCTCTATACTCCAATACTTAAGACAGTTTGTTTAAAGCCTCTGTAAGTTTGACAGTACCAGCCCTGCAATTTTTAAATTTTTTTCTGCGTTGCCATTAAAAACAAACTTGGAAAAAATAGTTCACAATAGATCCAGCCTAGGTTTCATGTACTCGATTAGCACCTAAAACTGTCCGAAGTATTGATACTCAATCATATTAGAATGTTGCCACCACAAGCCCAAAAAAAGTTGCAATGCTGGATTCGCAGCCGTCATTTAATTTGTTCTGGCAATTTTTACATCTTTGAAACTATAGACTATAGCGCTATTGAGCGATTTACCGAGTCGATTACGGCTTTAGGAGGAACATTAATCTCGGTTCAGCCGATCGACAAAATTTGGATGGGCGATCACCGTCAAGTCATTCTATATCGTGCCAAAGCCAGTTTGCATACGCCTTGTCACAACCTCAAGCAATACTGGTTTAAATATGGTAGTTTCCAGACTAGGTTCGATCCAAGCTCTTGATCTGGCTGATACTGGTTAGCATGGTTGTAGCATTGTTGTTGTCTGTTGGTGGCATCCTGATTTTCATAGGAATTATCCAACCATTTTCTATGCTAAGTAACATTTTTCTAGTTGCGATCGGCGTTTTAGTTGTGGTAGTAATTTGCCCCTGCTTCAAACAGGAAGTAGCCCGACGACAAACAGCCGAAGGGGTGCTGCGCCAACAAACCGATCGCGAACGGTTAGTCAATCAAATTGCTCAACACATCCGACAATCCCTGGATTTAGACCACGTGCTAGAAACCACGGTAGCAGATGTGCAACGCTTTCTGGAAGCCGATCGCGTTCTCATTTACCGCCTGTGGCCAGACGGAACGGGCAGCGCCATTAACGAAGCCGTTTTACCCCCTTACCCCGTCATTTTAGGAACATCCTTTCCACCAGAAGTGTTTCCCAGCGAGTACCATGAGGCTTATTCTCTGGGAAAAACCCGCCTCATAGAAAATATTGAAGAAGCCGATCTCGAAACTTGTCTGACTGATTTTCTCCAACAATTTGGAGTCATAGCAAAATTGGTTGTCCCCATCGTCCAAGAAAATCGGCAGGTTGAGGGGAATCCTTCTGTACCCTATCTTTGGGGGTTATTGATTGCTCACCAGTGCGATCGCCCGCGCATCTGGGAAACCTGGGAATTGGAGTTAATGCAGCAACTAGCGACGCAGGTGGCGATCGCCATTCAACAGTCAGAATTATACCAACAGCTTCAACAACTCAACGCCGAACTAGAACAGCGCGTCCAACAACGTACCGAAGAATTAGCTGAAGCCAACGTCGCTCTACGAGACGAAATTGGCGAACGACAGCGCACCGAAGTAGAACTGCGCCACACCAACCACACCCTAAAAACCCTGATTAGCGCCTCTCCTCGCGCTATCTTCACGCTGGATATAGAAGGGTACGTCAAAATTTGGAATCCTGCCGCCGAACAGATGTTTGGTTGGACTGAAGCAGAAGTCATCAACCATCCCAACCCAATTTTTATCGACGATCCATTAGAAAATTATTCCACTCTCCGCAGCAATCTCCTGCAAGGAATCACATATAGTGTCGAACTGCGCCGCCACAAAAAAGACGGAAGTGCGATCGACATTATCTTCTCCGCTGCTCCTTTAAAGAATAGTGAGAATCAGATTGAGGGCATTGTCGCAGTGATTGCCGACATTACCGAACAAAAGCAACAGGAAGAACAGGTGCGACTCCTCCAATCAGTTGTTGTTAACACAAATGATGGCGTCGTAATTACCGAAGCGGAAGCGATCGATGAAGTTGGTCTTCGCATCATCTATGTCAATGAAGCATTTACCCAGATTACAGGATATAGCCTAGAAGAAGTTTTGGGTAAAACACCCCGGATTTTGCAGGGTAAAAAAACCGATAGCACAGAATTAGACAAAATTCGGATAGCACTTTCGCGTTGGGAATCTGTCACCGTTGAAGTGATTAATTATCGGAAAAATGGCTCCGAATATTGGAATGAATTTAGTATTGTTCCTGTTGGCGATCGCACGGGTTGGTATACTCACTGGATCGCCATCCAGCGAGACACCACCGAACGAAAACAAGCAGAACAAGCCCTGCGACATAGCGAAGAACGGTTTCGATCGCTCATTGAAAATGCTCTAGACATCATTATGATTCTAGATACAGATGGTACGATCGGCTATGTCAGTCCTTCTGTGGAAAAAGTCTTAGGGTATTTAGTATCTGAACTCGTGGGGAAAAAAATATTTGAGCCAATTCACCCAGATGATTTTACCACTACTTATCAAAGTCTCACCAATACTTGGCAAAGTGCAGAACTCAACCGTCCCATTGAATTCCGCTATCGGCACAAAGATAATTCTTGGCGAACCTTGGAAGCGATTAGCCAGCCTTTTATAAACAATGCAGCCACCACACAAATTATCGTCAATACTCGTGACATCACCGAACGAAAACGACTGGACGAAATTCGGTTAGCCCTGGAGCGCGAAAAAGAACTGAGTATTCTGAAAACCCGTTTTTTTTCAATGGCATCCCATGAATTTCGCACTCCACTCAGTACGGCTTTAGCAGCAGCTCAAATTCTAGAAAACAGCCCAGACGAATGGAATGACTCCCAAAAGCGACTGAGAAACCTGCACCGAATTCAGGATTCTGTAAGGAATATGGTGCAATTGCTCGACGATATTTTAACCATCAATCGCGCCGAAACTGGGAAACTAGAATTTAATCCAAAATTTTTGGTTTTGGACAAATTTTGCGAACAATTTGTGGAAGAAATGCGGCTCAGCGCTGGCAGTCAGTATACCATCACCTTTACCTGTGAAGGAAATCCAATTCCCGTTTGCTTGGATGAAAAATTGTTGCGATCGATTCTGTCCAACGTATTATCCAATGCGATTAAGTATTCGCCTAAGGGAGGTAATGTGCATCTTGGTTTAGAGTTTCAGTTGCATCAGGTGCTACTCCAGGTTTGCGATCGAGGAATTGGCATTTTTCCAGAAGATATAAAGCAGTTGTTTGAGCCATTTCACCGAGGTAAGAATGTCCGAACTATCCCTGGTACGGGATTGGGATTGATCGTGGTTAAAAAGTGCGTTGACTTGCATCAAGGTAGTATTGAGATTACCAGTGAAGTTGGTATTGGTACAACTTGTGTGGTGACACTTCCGCTGGTATTATAAAACTATCAATAGGTCAAGGTATGTTGTTGCGCTTCAGCGCTCTTTCCTAATATTTGTAAAGAGCGCCCAAGCGCAACTACGTACCTAATTTGTCTGACTACAATAAAACCGTCCTTTCTGGATAGGATATATACAACTACTAATAGGCTAAGGTATGTAGTTGCGCTTCAGCGCTCTTTCCTAATATTTGCAAAGAGTGCCAAGCGCAACAACGTACCTAATTTGTGTGACTGCAATAAAACCCTCCTGTCAGGATAGGATATATAAAACTACCAATAGGTCAAGGTATGTAGTTGCGCTTTAGCGCTCTTTCCTAAGATTAGCAAAGAGCGCTGAAGCGCAACAACGTACCTAATAAGGAATGAAAATTAAATAACTTACAGTTTTTATTGTTCTTGTGGGATGGGCGTCCCGCCCGTCCCGAAAAGACGGGCGGGACGCCCATCCCACAAACTTGTGTAAGTTATTAAATGGCCGGCTGGGGCTTCGAGCTTGACTGGTGGGGTAGCTTTGAGATCGTCGAAGAGGGCTTTTTCTTCACGAGCAATTGCATTGTAATCATTCACTTTCTGCTTGTAAATATCGAATTGCTCTTGAAAAGCAGCAACGCGCTCCTGCTGTTCGCGCACTCCATCGTTAAATTCTTGCACTTTTTGATTGTAATCAGATTTTTTTTGTTCAAACTGAAACACCTTTTCTGGAGAGCCGTTACCCTGTCGGTAAGATTCTTCAGCTTGTTCCTTAAAACGCATTAAATCCAATTGCAACGCATCTAGATTGCGTTTCTTCGATCCGAGTTCGAGATTGTGCTCTTTGATTGTTTGCTTGGTTTGTGCGAGACTTGCTTCTAAGGTCTCAATTTCAGGTTTGAGTTGCTGGGATTTCTCATCTAATTTTCGCACAATCTCTTGAGACAGATCGGCTAACTTTACCACTTGTTGGCGATCGCGAAAGTAACGCTGATAGTATTGTTCGAGTTCGACATCGCCGAGATAGCCGAGCTCTGTCCCCAGATACGAGTGCAATTCGTTAACATACAAAGCTATATCCTTTTGCTGGTATTGCTTCAATATGCTAGACAAGCGATCGTTTTTGATTTGCAAAGCAGCTTGTTTGAGTTGGGGTGTTAGCTTGTCGCGATCCGATGGACTGAGGCGAGTGTAAGCGGCATGGAGCATTTCATGGGCTGCTGTCACTTCCATCACGCCTTGAAATCGATCGTCTGTAACCGACTGAATCGCGATTTTGCCCGATTTACCGTTGGTGAAATAGCACCCAAAGATAATTAAGGTATCCTTCACCTTTTCTTTTGTTTGACAGATTTTAAAGAAGGTTTGCTTGGGTTCGATGGTTGGAGTTTGCCGGTAGAAAATTTGTTGCGCTTCCCGCGTCATGGTGGTGGCGGTGGCGAGACGTTCGATTGCTGCTGAAGGTGGCGCTACACCAATCCACTCGTCAAGCTGCGAATTTAAGACAATCCTAGAGATGGCCACAACTAGCACAATTATCCAGAAGTTCTGCGATCGAAATAAGTTTTTTATCGACCATTTTATATTCATAAAAATTTTGGTAAATCCATTTCTTTAAAAACTGCTAGGCGCAGATAACGCTGGTAGGTTAGTGACTCGGTGGAGGCGCTAATTTGAGTTTTTATTTGGGAATGTAGGATGCAAATTCATCGGAGCGCTACAGTTGAATTACAATTTTACCATTGAGTTACACCAGACGACCGATCGATCTGCCTTTCTTGTTCAAGAAAAGATGTCAAATGGGTTCTGTAGCCTTTCTCAGGTAGATGAGGTACAATGTGACCAACCCGACTGGACATGATATGAGTCGCGATCGCACAACTCGATCTGCAAGATACTGCTACAATCGTTAGCAGCATTGAACCGATCGATAAACTCATTGCTAATTTGGGCGATCGCACCAGAATCTTCATCTATATTACAGATGATACCTAGCACGACACTAACTAGATTTTGCCTTCTCCGAATTCCAGGCCAAGGTCTGACAGAAATATTTAGTTTTTGCTCTAAATCGATCGCTAATCCAATTATGTGACCTTCAATCCAGCCGCCGCATTTTTCTAAATTACCAACTTCTGCACTACTTACCGTCAATACTAAAAACGCATTTGATTGTTCCAGTAAATCAACGGACTCAAATAGAGTTGTCCAAGTGGTATTTCCCGCCAATACTTCCGACGCAATTTCTGCACCGCGACCCAATTCGCGGCGCAATATTTCTGCGGTCGATCGCGTGACATTTCTGGTACTGTTTTGACAAGGTGCGATCGATGTAATTACAGGCAACCATTCCCGCGATTTTTGTACTTGATACTGTGTTCCGGCTTCAGTTAATGCTATTGGTTGAGTCCAATCGTGTTGGCTGAGGATTTGGAAAAAATGAGCAAGTAATATATCTAGGTTTAAGTGTTCGCTATGAATAGAACTCCAAGCTGTCAGTAATGCCCAAGAAAAATTACCGAGAAATCCCCAAGCATTACCGTGAATCTGACGTGCTTTCGCCCAGGTTCGCACCGCCCTTAACAAGTTTATAAATAAATCCCAGGACAAATGTTGGCTGACTGTATCTACCATTAAATCCGCTTCCAAAGCACCTACTACGGCACTCCAACTGACGGCATCAAAAAATGGTCTAGCCTCTTGAGATAATGGTTCAATTATCTGGAATTGTCCGAGGGTTGTGGCAGAGAGTAAATCGACTGCCACTCCTTCTATTTCCATTCTCAATACTGGTACTCTCCCCGATTTTACCAGTTGGGAGCAATAGCACAATCCTGCTAATCTAGTTTGTACCTGTTTGAGGAATGTTTCTCCTGTTAAAGGGGCAGGAATTATACAAAGTAAATCTAAATCGCTGTGGCTGCTTTGTATGCCGATCCGCGCCGATCCAATTTGCTGTAATAATGGTTGGTAGCCTAAACATTCTTGACAGGCTTGGGTGACGATCGACTGAATTAGTTCTTGATGCAGTGTCTGTGTTTGGCTTAGTTTTGGATCGAGTTGGTTGATTATTTGTATTAGTGATAAGTTAGACTCATTTTCTCGTGTTTTTGCGCCGGGATTTTCTGGGGGAGTTGCCGATTTTAAAGGTATCCGATATCTAATCTCGAATGGTTCGTTATCGCGACGGCTAATTAGGGCGATCGAGTCTACTTGAAATTTGACTGGATGCCATTGGGAAAGTTCGGTTTTGGCGACTTCGGTTGTGTCAAATTGACCTACAGTTAAATGGGGTGTGAATCCGTTAGCTGATTTGCTACTTTGTTCATCACATTGCGGAAATATTTGTTGAAGTATTGCTTGTAATTGATGCAGTGGATCGGCAGGTTGAGGAATCGGATTTAACCATGCCGTACAGCTAGAAGAGTGCGTGAAAGTTTCAAAGTTTGATAAAGTTATAGTAAATGGTTCTAGTTTTGTCAGTGCTTGGGTAATGGCTGCTGCTGCTTCTGAAAAATATGATTCTGGCAGAAAACCATATATTATATTGATATGAGGCATCCAACGATGAAATTGCCGATCGCAACGGCGGCGAATACTTTGAATTGCAGGTAAAATGTCATCCGGTGGAATGATGACAACTGCACTTTTATAGACAGGTGAGATGGTTTGCAAACAGGTGATGGATTCTAGTTGGGTGAGGAGACCAAAATGATCTGAGGGATAGATTTTTCCTTCTGTATCTGGTATGGGATTGCAGGCAAATAATTCTATTTGACGAGATATCCAATCTCGGTTCTGACTCCGTAACATCATCCTATCTAACCGTCCCGCAAGTCCAGTTAGACTCATTAATGCTGCCAAAGGATTAGCCTGGGGATGGAAAGTGTATCCCGGATCTTCGGGATGCAGTGTTTGCCAAAGATCGATAAAATTGTTTGTCGTTAATATCTCTGCTGGTTCGTTGTCTTTGGCATTGAAATCGCCAACAATTAGACAATCTCCCGGCTGTGAGTTTAGGTATTCTAGCAAGATATTAAGTTGCTTATACCTGACTTTTTCAGAATTTTTATTGTAATCGCTGGTGAAATGGACGGCGGCGACATTGAGAGTTTTACTATTCAGCAACCACTTTCCTACTAATACCCGCTTCCGTGGCGAGTAGCGATATTCTACTAAAGTAAATGGCAATCGCGATAGCACTAATAAACCGTGCCATTCCAGCGTTTCGCCTTGGGGAGATTCGGAGATATGATAAGCCTGAACCCAATCCTCAGCTAATAATTTTTCTAATAAACGCGGTGTTACTTCTTGAAGGGCGATAATATCGGCATCACACTGACGCAGATGCTCTATAATTATCGGAATTCGCTGGGCTGTCTCGGTAAGTTCTGACTCGTAGAGATCTGATAATACGTTATAACTGACAATTTTTAATCTGGTTATCGTTACCGACTCTAAGGGCAAATTCCTGGCTTGCCAATTTTGTTGATTGTATTGGTAAATAGATCTAGTCGGGAAGTCTTTCACAAAGGTGGGATTTGATTGTTGAGGATCGATTTGCAGTTGCTGGTTTGCCGATTCTATATTTTCCGTGGCGACAACCCATGCCGCGACTGGTAATTCTCCAGTAGTAAACAAGTCTACCAGCCGATCGCGATCCCAAACAATTGTTTCCCCACATTTAACATAACGAATCCGATGCCAGGGAATATCGCCATCGACTGCCCATTCTGACAAAGGCTTTTCCCGCATATTACCAGAAATGCGATCGCTAAAACCAAGGCTAAAGGCACGATGGTCTAAACGACTATCCCATAAAATGCGATCGTAAATCTCGCGGATTGTCGCCATTTTGGGTTTTGGGGACTTTGGCTGTGACATGGCATGATGCGGTTATAGTTACGCGTATAACACGAATATAACTATATTGTACTACACGAAAAAGGCGATCGTGTCGGGTGCGATGGGTGTCGATAAGGTAGCTTATTCCCATTTCCCATTGAAGGTTCGTAGTGTGGACTTTAGTCCGCAACATACTGCGGACTAAAGTCCACACTACGAACAATTTTTGTTATGTTAATCGACCGGACTTGATATTACAGGCAATTATTAACTTGAAAAAATTGAAAGGGGATGATAATGCCTATCAGCTTCGGATTGGTGACTATCGAATAGGTTTTTATTTTGATGGCGAAACTGTTACTTTTGCCAGGGTGCTTCACCGGAAAGATATTTATCGCTACTTTCCACCATAAAACTGTTTTCACTCTGACAGAACGTTTTAGGTAACTTCTCCTTGTCCTTTGAAGTAGTAGATTAATGTATTTGTATCCGATTAGTTCCACAGGCGATCGCCCCTTACGACAAAAAGTGCGATCGCCATTTTCAACTACTAACCAGAAATCACCTGGTTCAGCAAATGAGCCTGAGAACCCTCAAGACGAGGGCCGTGAATCTGCACCACCATTGAAGCCAAATAATTGCCCCAACGAGCCGCTTTTTCAGCGCTCAAACCATTAGTAATTCCAAACAAAACACCGCCTGCAAAAGCATCGCCAGCACCCACAGTATCGATCGCCTTTACGGGAAATCCAGCCACATCTACAATCTGTTTGTTTTCCACCACCATGCAGCCTTTGTCCCCATTTGTGATAAAAGCCAAATCCGAAATCTCGCTCATCTTGCGAGCGCACTCTTCCAGAGATTCCTCCTTGAAAAAGCTCCGAACTTCGTCAGAGTTGCAAAAAATGACATCGCAATATTCCGAAACCACCTTGTGAAAATCATCCGCAAATCGATCGACCAAAAAGCCATCCGAAAAAGTAAAAGCCACCTTCACACCCAGACGCTTAGACTGTTCCATCGTCTCAATACTAGCCTTTCTGGGCTCGGTCGCATCCCAAAGATAGCCCTCAACATAACTGTACTTGCAATGAGACAGGCGATCGACATCAATATCAGTCGCCGCCAGAGTAGTAGAAACCCCCAAATTAGTACACAGCGTGCGTTCCGCATCCGGCGTAGTCAGCACGACACAAGTACCCGTGGGCCCATTCGACTCAGTAGCAGGATGCACATTAAAATCAATCCCAGCCTCCAGCAAATCTTGGCGGTAAAATTCGCCGTTAGTATCCTTAGCAACCTTCCCCGAATAATAGCCTTTACCGCCACTCTGAGCCAAACCAATCATCGTATTTGCCGCAGAACCCCCCGATCGCATTTGCAGCGAATTGTGTTCCAAATCGTGCAAAATTCCCCCCTGTGTTTCCGAATTCATCAGCGTCATTGCGCCGCGATTCAGCCCGTGCTTGACCACAAAATCATCTTCGACTAATGCTAGGATGTCTACAAGGGCATTGCCCACGCCAAACACATCTACGGAACCGGATTCTGGATTGTTTTCTGTCATCACTAATTTTTGGTTTACACTAACTATCAACTCTATAATAAATCGGATGAAAGTCAATATCCTTGCATCCCCAAATCCAAATCCTCAATCCCCAATCCCCAATCCCCAATCTAAAAATCCCCAATCCCCAATCTAAAAATCCTCAATCCAAAATCTAAAATCTAAAATCCAAAATCGATATGACTTCTCTCCCACCTCTGATTCAGCAGATGTTGCAGCCCGGGTTTTACCCGCACGGGGTGACAGAACCAGTGCAACTAATTCAGACTCACATTTCCTTTGTCCTGCTGACTGGAGATTATACTTACAAAATCAAGAAACCAGTCGATTTTGGCTTTTTGGACTATTCGACTGTGGAGAAACGGCAGCATTTCTGCATCCAAGAATTGGAAATGAACCGACGCACAGCACCGGAAATTTATCTCGAAGTTTTGCCAATTATTCAAAGTGGCGATGCGTTTCAATTTGGCAGTAATTCACCAGATGTAAATCCCACCCAAGTTGCTGTAGAATACGCGCTTAAAATGCGGCAGTTTCCTCAAGATTCACTGTTGCTCAGTTTGTTGGAACACGGACTATTGACCGAGCAAATTATGGCAGACTTAGGGCGCGAAGTTGCTAGGTTTCACAGCACGGCAGTTAGTAATAGCTACATTCGCAAATTTGGCGAAGTCACTCAGATTCGTACAGCAATAGATAACAACTACCGGATTTCCCAAAAATATATCGGCGGGCCGCAGACTGCGAGTCAATATCGGGAAACTAAAGATTATACTGATGCGTTTTTTGATGAAAATCAAGACTTGTTCGAGCGACGGATTGCTAACAATAAAATTCGCGAGTGTCACGGAGATTTGCACTTGCGGAACATCGCTTGGTGGCAAGATAAAATATTGCTGTTTGACTGCATTGAATTTAACGAGCATTTTCGCTTTGTGGATGTCATGTACGATATTGCTTTCACAGTCATGGATTTGGAATCGCGGGGGCGCAGAGATTTAGGCAATGTTTTTCTCAATACTTATGTCGAACAAACAGGCGATTGGGAAGGACTGCAAGTGCTGCCGCTGTATTTGAGCCGTCAAGCTTATGTGAGAGCAAAAGTAACTTCGTTAATGTTGGACGATGAAGCGGTTTCTACTAATGAAAAAGCACAGATTTCACAGAGTGCCGCTCATTACTACAAACTGGCTTGGGAATACACAAAGCCGCGCTCGGGAAAGTTAACTTTGATGTCTGGTTTGTCTGGTTCTGGGAAAAGTACAGCGGCTCGATATTTGGCCCGCCACACTGGGGCGATTCACATTAGATCCGATGCTGTTCGCAAACATTTAGGGGGAATTCCTTTAAATGAACGCGGTGGTCAAGATTTGTACTCGGATGAGATGACGGCACGGACTTATGGTAGATTGTTAGAGTTGGGGATAATGCTGGCTGACCGAGGTTGGGATGTGATTTTAGATGCTAAGTTCGATCGCCAAAACTGGAGAACCGATGCGATGAATCTGGCTCAATCCCACGGCTTGCCCCTGCAAATCGTTTACTGCACCGCACCAATGGCAGTATTGCGACAACGACTGCAACAGCGCAGAGGCGATATTGCCGACGCCACAGCAGAACTATTGACCTCGCAGCAAGCAGAAGCAGAACCTTTTACACAATTAGAGCAAATTTCTCTAAACGTTGTAGATACCGCACAAGACTTAGATGTACAATTAAATTTGATTTGTGGGAAGTAGTTGGAGTGCGATCGCCCGCGATGAATTTCATTCTCTGCTAATATTGTCAATATCTTTCTGTATTATTACAAAAATAACTTGCAGCTCATGGCAAAATTTAACGGAGACTCCAAGGGGTTTAACCCCGCGCTGATCTGGTTCGTGTTGTTTACCGTTGGGTTTCGCTTAGTAGGATGTAGTCTGCCCGTGAGTATTGGCCTTGGTGTCCTCGGCGGCGTGGCAGCAGGCTTAATGGTCGCTTGGTGGCACAATGAACTACTACTCAACCCGAATACACGTTCCAAGGAGAAAACCTCGGATGCTATCCTCAATAAAGAAGTCGTGGAAGTAGACGGGCATAAATACAAAACCTCCCGGCGTGAGCCTACTTCATTCTTTGACTGGCTATCAGAGCCTGAGGATCGTCGCTAGCACCGATTTGTTTTTAGTATTGAGTTTTGAGCTTTAATTTTAACAGTGTAAACTTCAAAACTCAATCATAAAAATTAAACTTTTAGACCAAAATAGTTAGCAGATCCCTGCCACTCCCAAGCTTGCCTATTTTAAAAATATAGCGGTTCTCAGAAAGATGAAGTACGTTGTTGGGCTTTAGCCCTCTGAGTTTATCTGAGTTTAGTGGTTATATAAGCTGTCAGTCATACCTCATCTTTTTGAGAAAAGCCATATCTGCGTTTATCTCGGTACATCTGCCTTTAATCTGTGGTTTTCGTATTAATAAAATCTTGGCAATAACTCTACCAATGCCCAATGCCCAATGCCCAATTCCCAATTCCCAATTCCGAATTCCCGCTAACGAGCAATTTTAATTACTTCCTGAATGTTTGTATTTCTGTCTAAACTTTTACCGCTGTTTATTTATCCTTTGGGGTTCAGTTGCCTGTTAATGATGGCGGCTTTAATCGTGCTTTGGAAGCATCCCAAATGGGCGGCAGCACCAATGGCTGGGGCTCTAATTATTTTACTGCTTGGGAGTAGCGGTTGGGTGTCAAAATCGTTAGTGCGATCGCTCGAATGGCAAAATTTACCAACCGCCGAGTTCCCTCAAGCTGAAGCGATTATCGTGTTGGGTGGCGGTGTGAAAGCAGGACTAGCGCCCCGCCCTTGGGTAGAATTGGGGGAAGCGGGCGATCGAATTATCTACGCTTCCCGGCTTTACCGTCAAGGCAAAGCTCCCCTGTTAGTGCTCAGCGGCGGTAGAGTAGATTGGAAAGGTGAGGGCTCTCCCGAATCGGCAGATATGGCAGAAATTGCCCAAACAATGGGCATACCGGCATCAGCAATTCTGCAAGATCCCGATTCCCACAACACCTATCAAAATGCCGTCAACGTGCGGCAAATCTTAGACGCAAAAAACATCAAAAAGCCCGTTTTGCTAGTGACATCGGCGATGCACATGACTCGATCCCTCTTGATTTTTCAGCGCCAGGGAATAAAAGTAATCCCAGCACCAACAGATTTTCAGATAACCCAGCAGGATATCGCCACATCTCAAAGCAACGGGCTAGCATTCGCCCTCGACTTATTGCCGGATACCTATTATCTACACCAATCTACTAAAGCTCTAAAAGAATACATCGGCTTAATCGTATATCGCCTGCGGGGATGGCTTTAATGGATTTTAGATTCTGGATTTTGGATTTGGGATTGCAGAATTTTAACTAATATCAAGCAAGAACAATCAATGCAACAATATTGATGATGATTCTTGTGGGATGGGCGTCCCGCCCGTCCTCTCTGGACGGGCGGGACGCCCATCCCACGAACTTCTGTAAATTATTTAATTTGCGATCCTAAAAATCTACCCAGCGACGCACCAGCACGACAATCTCTGAATAAACCAACTCAACGCACGATTTTTTATAAATCTTATAAATTCTAAAATCCCAAATCTAAAATTCGAGGATTTAATGTGTTAACTTAAAGTAATCACACCAAATATTTGCCACAGTCGCCCCCAAACAATTATGTTGCCCCACGAGCTACAAAACATTGTCCCAGAACCGACTCCAACGGCTGAAATTTTTCAGAGACATCAAGTTGTCCGTGAGTTTTATGACGAAGTTAAATACCGTCAAGAATTTGAGCTTTATTGCCAGTGGTATTATGCTACAGCCAAGCAGCACCAACAAGAATTGCAGAAAATGCAGGGAGATTTTAATATATTCGCTTGGTTCCGTCGCGGACATACTCCGGGCACGTAAAAGCGCGGGGATTCTAAGGTCAAACTGCGATTGCATGGCCTGTCTAACATCACCTAACTCGGGCGGTTGATGCCAAGAAAAACAAGCAAGTTATTCTTGGCAGGGTTTTCATCCTGTCCATCGATCGGATCTGGCCTCGGCGGTAGCCGTTTTCAACAAATATCCCTATTTCAACTGCTCGAATAAATACCTCTTTCTTGCAGTTGCTGAATAAAAAACTCTTCCAAAGAAGGCTTAGCCAAATTCATCCCAATTAGCTGCCCTCCCATCACGCTCAAATTAGCAATAAAGTCCTTCGGATGTCCCTGCAAATGACCGTACCATAAATCATTATCAACTTCCATATCCGGTATCCATTTTTGCAGAATATTCAAATGGCCACCCTTACCTTGAACTCGGTAAGTTTTAGTATTACCCAAAAGTTCATCGATCGCACCAACACAGATTAACTCACCGCGAGCCAAAATTGCCACCCGATCGCAAATCTTCTCCACATCCGAGAGTACGTGCGAATTAAAAAAAATCGTTTTCCCTTGATTTTTCAGCGATAAAATTATCTCCCGCATCTGATAGCGCCCCATCGGATCTAAACCAGACATCGGTTCGTCCAAAAATACTACATCGGGATTGTTAATCAAAGCTTGAGCCATGCCGATCCGTTGCAGCATTCCCTTAGAATACTGGCGCAACTGTTTTTTAATTGCCGCCGATTGAGCTAGCCCAACTAAATCTAGTAAATGCGGAATTCGCTGCCGCTGAATCGAGGGGGGGATTTGAAATAAGCCCGCCGCAAATTGCAAAAATTCCCAGCCCGTGAGATAATCGTAAAAATAGGGATTTTCTGGCAAATAGCCGACTCGTTGCTTCACAGTGCGATCGCCCAAAGGCTTCCCCAACAACAGCGCCCTGCCAGAAGTCGGCCGCACTATCCCCAGCAAAGTCTTCAGCAGCGTAGTTTTCCCCGCTCCATTCTGCCCTAACAGCCCGAAAGTTTCCCCCTCAGAGACGGTCAGAGTGCAATTTTTGAGCGATTCAATCTTTTCGTTCATCCAGAAGCCGGTACGGTAGAACTTCCCCAGATTAAATGTTTGCACCACTGGGGTAGCCCCGGGCATCTGGGTGGGAGTTGGCGCATCTATAACAGGTTCCATTTTCGTCATATAAATAAGTAGCACCTGATTATATTCTATTGCATAAGTCCCTTAATAATTGCTCCATTTAATGTTAAACTAATATTAGCTGCACTTAAAATATTCTGAATATGGAACGTTCAAAAATTATTGCTATTATCACCGGCGTCATTTCTGTAATCCTAGCAGTTGCCTACCTGCTGCTCGTCACTCTCCTCGACTTCCGAGGCGAAATGGTTCCCGCACCTCAAAGTCAGTTGCCAGTATCGCTGCAAGTTCAGCAATTGGCTACAGTCAATCAGACTTTGCCCTCATATTAGTTATTGGTTATTGGTTATTGGTTATTGGTTATTGGTTATGGCAATAATAACTAACAACCAACAACTGCCAACTGCCAACTGCCAACTGCCAACTGCCAACTGCCAACTGCCAACTGCCAACTAACAACTAACAACTAACTAATACACATGAATTGCTTTCATCATGTGATATGCAACTAGCAACTGCGTCAAAGCTAGCGGGTAACTTTGCAAAACTTCGCCAGTTGTGCCGATTAGTTTGCCAATTTCCGGGTTGCCTTGGGCACTGCAAAATCCCCGCAGGTGGGGCATTTCGTTGCACAAAATCTTTTCCAGTTCGTTTACTTGTTCGCTCGTAGCGTGGGAGTCTACTTCTAAAACATCTACTGGTTTCCCCATATCGCGATCGAGTCCCAAACGAATGGCCGGTTTAAAACTATCGCTGCCTTGAGCTAAAATCTCAGTAAAATCAGGGTGAGGAATTGTTGGTCTCAGGACTAAACGCACGCTCAAATTTGATTCTTTGTCGGCTTCTGGCGGGTAAAAACTAACTACAACATCGGCAAATTTGCGCTGGGGGCGAATATAATTTTCTGAATCCGGTTCCCGCTTTTCCATTTCTGCAAGTACCTGTTCTTCAGTATAACCGCGCTTCATAATATCGCGCTTAACTTTCCACTGAGTTCGCAACTCTTCTGGGGGAGCAAGATACACTTTGACATCGTAAGAATCGCGGATGGTTCGGGTTGAGTAACCCAGCAAACCTTCAACTATTACAAATTTTTCTGGCTTGATGTATTCCGGGGGATCGAATGTACCTGAGTGGTGGTTGTATATGGGTTTGAGAATTGCTTGACCTGTACGCAGCAGGCTGAGGTGCTGCTGCATGATGTCGAGGTAATTGCAGTCGGGATGCAGTGCTGTGAGCCCGATTTCGGCGCGCTGCTGTCTGTCATACCTATGATAGTCGTCTGTGCAAATCACAGTGACATTTTCTGGCCCCAATACTTGGGCAATTCCCCGCGTCAGGGTGGTTTTGCCTGCTGCGCTGTCTCCGACAATACCGAGAATGATTGGTCGATCGCTCATTGTTGTTACCCCGACGGACAATAGCAAATTTTTTCTTAATCTTAAATCTTATCAAAATTGTACTCGATCCGATCGCTAATCGCATGGTTTGACTTGCTCCCTTCCCGAGTTTCCCCATGTGTAAAATTATTGTATTATTTCTTAATAAAATGTGGCACCAGAGACTCAGGGATGATATGACGAAAAAATCACGCCCATTTCTCGATCGCCCGCCATGTCGATCGTACTTTTAAATCCAGCTATACTAAGAATTTCGGGAAAATTAGCCCCGCCAACTGTGCCAGTAAGTCCATGAGTGTAGTGTAAATTGCAACAGCGGTGGGAATAGTGCGATATGTTTGTTTTCAAAACGAGTACCAAGCAGTCAATCAACTTACCAGTCAATCAATCTACATGGAGGGCGATCGAATTTACCCACAACATGAAGTTTTTGGCAAAGCTTTTGTTGTGCCTGACAAATTAGTATACATTTGAGTCAAGGAGGCATTCGTACATCAAAAATAGGGCCAATCGCTCTTTCTCCCTGCTTCAACAAGTAGTTTCATGAAAAAAAAGATTTCGATGCACCGTGCGTAAGTTTTGAATTTAAACCAATCTTATAGCGGTTCTCAAAAAAGTGAGGTATGCCCGATGCCCGATGCCCTATCCCCGATGCCCATGAGTACCTCATCTTTCTGAGAAAGGCTATAAGTTTAACTAACTTCCTAGCAAGCTGATGAATCAACTATCTTTTGAAAAATTCAGGGGCAGTATTTTAATTATTGACGACACTCTTAACAATTTAAGTTTACTGGAGCGAATCTTGTCGAAAAAAGGCTATGAAGTACGACTTGCATCTAGCGGCCAACGGGGACTCGAAGCTGTGGAGTTGACTCAACCTGACTTAATTTTGCTAGATATTATGATGCCTGGGATCGATGGCTATGAAGTTTGCAGTCGCTTGAAAGCTAGCGATCGCACTCGCGGCATTCCCATTATTTTTCTGAGTGCTTTGGTAGAAGTTTCTCATAAGGTGAAAGCCTTTAATATTGGCGGGGTGGATTACATTATTAAACCTTTTGAAGCAGTAGAAGTGCTAGCTAGGGTTGAAAATCAATTGCGGCTGCGGGAATTAGAACTGCAACTTACGCATAAAAATCAGATGTTGCAGCGGGAAATTGCTTCTCGGGAAGAGGCAGAAATTGAAACGCGGTTGCTCTTGGAAACAACCAAATTTCAGAAAGAAGAAATTGAAGAATTGCTCTTAAATATTTTGCCTAAACCGATTGCCGATCGCTTGCAGGAAGGACAAAGCATAATTGCTGACAGCTTTTCGGATGTCAGCGTTTTATTCGCTGATTTGGTGGGATTTACAAATTTTGCATCTCAAAAAAGTGCGGCAGAAACGGTGAAAGTTCTCAATCAAATTTTTAGTCAATTCGATCGGTTATCGTTAGAGCACGGTTTAGAGAAAATCAAAACTATTGGTGATGCTTACATGGTAGTCGGCGGTTTGCCCCAACCGCAAGAAAATCACGCAGAGGCGATCGCCCAAATGGCACTCGATATGCAAGCTGCTCTCGCTAGCTTCAATCTCAAACACAATCAAACTTTTAGTCTCCGCATTGGGATAAATATTGGTGGGGTGGTGGCGGGAGTCATTGGTTTAACTAAATTTAGTTACGATTTGTGGGGGGATACAGTGAATGTTGCTCACCGGATGGAATCAAACGGTATTCCGGGAGAAATTCAGGTGACTGCTGCGGTTTATGAGCGTTTGAAAGATAATTTTTCCTTTAAAATGCGCGGTGCTGTTGAAATTAAAGGTAAAGGAGAAATGATGACTTATTTGTTGCTCGGGCGAAAGTAGTCAGTAGTCAGTAGTCAGTAGTCAGTAGTCAGTAGTTAGTAGGGGCGGTGCCCCCGTGCCCGCCCTCTTAGTAGTCAGTTGTCAGTTGTTATTTGTTGGTTGTTATTTGTTGGTTGTTATTTGTTGGTTGTCAGTTGTGAGTTGTTGGTGATAATTAATAACAACCAATTCCCGATGCCCTCTTTGGCCGATGCCCAATGCCCAATTTCCAATTCTCATATATTAGATTTACTGAACATTAACAAGTATTTTTAGGCACACTGCATTGGCGCATTAATACGCAAGACACCAGTGTTTTGCGTTCATATAAGGCATTTAATATTAACCGCAGAAACTTATACGTAAGTAATTAACTCTAATCCCGATCGTCCCAGTATAAAATACTATTCCGTAGCAGCTCAGTGAAATTTTAGCTCGAAAGCTCGAAAATTATGCTGTTTATGCCCTAAGATAGATACACTAACTATTTTCAACTTAATTCCTGGCTTGGGGTCAGCCAATATGGATGCAACAATAGATGCAGTACATTTGACTGCGGTAATGCCTGGAGATCGCCCGATCGCGAATTTTACACCGATTTATCGAACCGCTTTCGGGGCTGTGGGCGATTGAAACCGCTAACCCGCCTGTAGCAAACTCTTGTAGTTTCCCGATCGGCGCGAAACGACCAAAAATCTAGATATTCCGGGCGCAATTCCTGCCCGCAGTATAAAAACCTACGCCCGCAGTTACCGATTTGTTGTGGACTTCTGCGAGGCGGTTGTGCCAGAATGCGATCGTCGAGTTGCATCGCGTGACAGTTAATTGCATCGCTCGAAATAGTCATCAAGCAAACAGATATTCCAGGACGAAATCGAAAGGAGGTCAGTTATTTTAAAATATATGAAAGATTCCTATCTGGGAAGTTTTATTTATAGTAACCTGCCAGATAAAATGGGATAAATCTTAGCACAAATAGACGCCGGATCGGCAATAAATTCCAGCCGCAATCCGAAGTAGTTAGACAGGGAGATACCAACAAGATTCATGGGAAAGTTGTGTTGTAATGCTAGTAACTATGATGCACGAATTTTACGATGCGCTGGCAGATTTAGCAATCTATGAAGATGCCGCACCGACAAAGCGAAAACAAATCCTAAAACGTGTTTTTGTAATTCAAAAAAACCTCAAAGAATTCGCGCAGCGTAACCCGAATAGTCACCAGCACAAATTAGATCTGGTTGAAGCAGAATGGCTTCGCATTTTTGGGAAGACTACAGAAGCAATGGAACTTTACGATCGAGCTATTGCCGGAGCTAAAGCTAACGATTTTTTGAATGAAGAAGCTCTTGCTTGCGAACTCGCTGCTAAGTTTTACCTGTCATTGGGAAGAGAAAAAATTGCTATAGTCTACATGATAGACACCTATGATTGCTATCTGCGCTCGGGAGATCGAGCCAAAATTGATGAATTAGAAAAATGCTATCCTCAATTGTTGTCAGCGATTTTGCAGCCTGCTAAACTCGCTACAGATTCATTAGCAACCTTCGCGATACCTGTCAAACAAAATGAATCTGTACCTTCATTGATGAATCCGTCTGTGTCGGCGACAGTCTCAGATTTTGGGAATTTTTCAACTCTGCTAAAAGCTTGTCAAGCGCTTTCTAGTGAAAGAGATCTCGATCAACTAATTGCCAAACTGATACAACTGGCGATGAGAAATACAGGCGTTGACAAAGGAGTGCTGATTTTGCAAAACGGCAATCAATGGGAAATTGCTGCTGCAAGAGCGATCGACAATTTGGGTGTCGATCGGGCGATCGACTTATCATCCGCAACACTCGATAAAAACAGCGATATCCTGCCCCTAAACATTGTTGATTGCGTTAAAGAATTGTTAAAACCTGTGATTTTGCGGGACATTCCTCAACAATGTGATTGGGAGTCCGACTCCTACATCCTCAAATACCAACCGCAGAGCCTGTCGTGTTTGCCGATTCTCGATCGAGACAAGTTAGTCGGCATTTTGTATCTAGAGAATCTGTTAACTGCAAGAGTTTTTACGCGCGATCGGCTGCAATATCTCAATCTCCTGTGTTCTCAAGCAGCCATCAGTTTGTCAAATGCTCTGCTATATAAAAATTCTCAGGATTACAGCCAAAAATTAGAGCGAATGCTAACAAAAGTCAGCCGAACAGAAGTTCAGCTTGCCGAGCAAAAACAAATGCTGCAAGCGATTCTTGATGTCGCTCCGATTTGGATTTGGATGGTTAATCCTCATGGAAAAGTACACTTTTTCAACAACACTTTTTGTCAAGATATCGGTGTGCCTCTCTCCGCTTTACTAGCTGTCGAACATTACAAAGATATACTAGGAGAAAATGCAGCGAATTGCCTGGTTTCAGATGCAGCCTGTCTTGCCCAAGATTCGCCCCATTACTCCAACGAAACTCTAATGTTTGTGGACGGCAAACTGCACTATTTAGAAGTCACGAAAGTGAAGTTGAAAAATTCCGATGGCGAGACGATCGGGATTATTGCTTTGGGTGTTGATGCCACCGAGCGTAAGCGAGCACAGGAACTTTTGCAAGAGCAAAATCAGCGCCTCGAACAAACTTTAAAAGACTTACAACAAACGCAACTGCAACTCGTACAAAATGAGAAAATGTCGGCTTTAGGTAATTTAGTTGCCGGAGTCGCCCACGAAATTAACAATCCTATTGGGTTTATTTCGGGCAATTTAAGTGAAGCTAAAAGAAGTTTCGGGGATGTAATAGAACACTTAGAATTGTATCGCTCTGATGCACCCAAATCGGAAATTGCGAACCATGCCGAAGAGATAGATCTCGATTATCTCTTGGAAGATTTACCGAAGATGATTAATTCCATGCAAGTCGGGTGCGATCGCATTTCCAGCATCAGCACCAGTTTGCGTACATTCTCCCGAGGCGATAAAGACTACAAAGTTCCTTTTAATATTCACGACGGCATTGATAGCGCTATTTTGATTTTGAAACACCGTCTAAAAGCTAACGAAAATCGCCCGCAGATTGAAGTGATAGCTAAATACGGTAATATCCCTAAAATTGAATGTTTTCCCGGTCAATTAAATCAAGTTTTTATGAACTTACTTGCCAATGCGATCGATGCCTTAGAAGAGTTAAATATTGGACGCACTTTTCACGAAATTGCTGTCAATCCCAACCGCATCACGATTTGCACTAATTTAATTGGGGAAGATTATATTATAATTCAAATTGCTGATAACGGAACCGGGATGCCAGAAGAAGTAAAAAAACAGATATTCGACCATTTGTTCACGACAAAAGCTGTCGGGAAAGGAACGGGATTGGGGTTGGCAATTGCCCATCAGATTGTGGTAGAAAAACATGGCGGCACTATCGAGGCGAAGTCCCAGTCTGGAGTTGGCACTGAGTTTGCGATCGTTTTGCCTGTGAAAGTGAAAGGATAAATATTAATTAAAATTAAAGGTTTTTTGGGCGATCGCGTGATAAAATATAATTTTACCACTCTATTTTATTAGAGGGTCTTTTCAATGCCCTACAGCCAATTTAGGCTTGAACAAATCAAGTCAGAATTTGGAATAACTTTTTGCGAGCAATTCGGACTGTTTGCAGAGATTCCAGAAGCTACCTACAGCCAGTTTTTATCAGAAACCCTAGAGTACAATATTCCGTTAGCTCTGGCAATTAACTCGGACAAATCTCGATCGGAAATGATTGTATAGCCTTTCTCAAAAAGATGAGGTATGACTGACAGCTTATATAACCCTTAAATTAAGAGGGCTGAAGCCCAACAACGTACCTCATCTTTCTGAGAACCGCTGTAGCGCCAATTTTGATTGAACTCAGAAAACAATTTGACAATGGAATAGGCTTATTTTCCGGTAAAGATTTTACGGTAGATAGCCTGAGAGGTTTAAACGGATTTTGCGATTTCCTGATTAGCAAATCGCCGGAACAGTTAATTATCGAAGCGCCGGTTATTGCTTTAGTCGAAGCCAAAAATGATAATATAGAATCTGGTTTGGCTCAATGTATGGCTGAAACGATCGCAGCTCAATTGTTTAACCAACAAACAGGCAATGAAATTAAGAAGGTTTACGGAGTTGTGACAACGGGAAGTCTCTGGAAATTTATGCAGCTAGAAGAACAAACTATATCGATCGATATAAATGAGTATTTTGTAGGGAATCCTGGGAAAATTATCGGTATTTTGAAAAGTTTTATCGAATAACGTTGTACAATTTGTTTGTAGTGAGGACTTTAGTTCTTCTATGGATGCGGACTGAAGTCCTCACTACGAACCAAATTACTAAGTTGGTAAGTTCAATTTGATTATTTGTCCCACTGATACTTCGTGCTTATGAGTTGCTACTACCACGGCGCCTTCTAGTCGCGGATCGTAACATCCAACCCAAGCAGCAGGATGGCATTCGTGCACTAAATACCCGTACAGCCAAATTGCTCCTCTACCTTCAATGACAATTCCTTGGCTGAATTGAACATTTTGAGGGATTTTCAAACCTTGTAAATCATCTGGTATAATAATACCGTCTTGAGTAGTAATTCGTAAGCGTAAATGTTGGTAGGCTAAACCGTCTTGAGTTTGATTGGGGATTATTGTTAATTCAATAGGATTCATTGGATGCAAAAATGTTGAATGTTTTTACAGAATCATATCATGTCCGATAGCATGGGCGGGGGCGGGTTTATGAGATTGTAGATTATGGGCAATTATTGTTGGTGAACCCGCCCCTACAAAATTTAACATCATACAATTCCGAATCAAACAGACATGATATCATATATAGCATTTATCAGAAAGATGAGGTATGACTGACAGCTTATATAACCGCTTAAACAAAGAGAGCCCAAGCCCAACAACGTCCGCGAACCTATCTGAGAAGGGCTATACCTTTTAGGGCAAATTTGGAATTCGATCGCCCACTTTGAGTCCCAACTGGGCCGCCCTACCGCCTTTGAGCTCGATCACTCCGTCAACGGGAACATCGGGGCCGTAGTTGGGGCAGGTGTCGCTCAAACAGGGCGGTACGTTGGGAATTATCGCCTGCACTACCCCTTCGCGCAGAAAAATCATATCCAGCTCGATTTGCACGTTTCTCATCCAGAAACGCACATTGCGCGGGGGGGCGATCGCGAAAAGCATTCCCCTGTCATCGGGCAATTCTGTGCGAAACATTAAGCCAATTGCTTGTTCTTGGGGAGTTTTTGCCACTTCCAGCCCGATCGCCCGATCGCCTATAATCGCATTCACTGAAACTGGTAAAAGTTGAGCCATATCCATCCCACCAAACATTGAGATAAAGTTTGATTCAGTCAAATTAAATCTTCCTGAAACTACTCCTAAATAGTTACCAGAATTTTTATTTTGCATCACAGTTTGGTTCTCAGAAATAGAAATGTTCAAATCGCTAAACTTGATGCCTTCTGTCAAGACAATTTTATCATTGCCGCTGCCAAAATCTGTAATAACATCGGCTTGGGTGACAGTAGATGCAGGGGATGTGTTTTCTAGCACAAATAAATCATCGCCCGCGCCTCCTGTCAAGATATCTTTGCCATCGCCGCCGATTAGTAAATCGTTCCCCCGATCGCCATTAATCGCATCTTCACCTTGTCCTCCATAGATTGTATCGCTTCCCTGGCCTCCAAACAGGGTATCGGCACCTTCGTTTCCGGCGATCGAGTCATTGTCGCGATCGCCAAAAATCAGGTCATTCCCTGCCAAACCTTGGATAGTGTCATTCCCCGCAAATCCTCTCATAGTATCGCTTCCGGGAGTTCCCAGAAGAAAATCGAAGCCGAAAGTACCGCCGATGTTAACCATTTTGCGTTTAATGATGCGTTTCATAAGAGGAAGATTTGGCGATCGGCATCCGCCAACCGGTACCAAAAGCTCGATCGCTAATTTTCAAACCTGGCGCTGCTTGTCGGCGTTTAAACTCCGATTGCCTGACTAATTTTACTACACGCTTAACCACCGCTTCATCATGTCCCGCGGCGATAATTTGTTGGGCAGATTCGTGATGTTCAATTAACCGCTGCAAGATGTCATCCAAAACATCATAAGCAGGCAAAGAATCTTGGTCAACTTGCCCCGGTTTCAGTTCAGCACTCGGCGCTTTATTAATAATATTAACTGGAATGATTGCGCTGTCAGGGGACGAGAGTACAGCCCCTACATATCCCCCCGCATTCAGCCACCGACAAAGCGAATAAACGCGAGTTTTCGGCACATCGGAAATGACTGCCAATCCGCCATTCATATCGCCGTAGAGAGTGCAATAACCCACCGACATTTCCGACTTATTGCCCGTGGAAAGCAGCAAATGTCCGAATTTATTAGAAATCGCCATCAACAGATTGCCGCGAATGCGCGATTGGATATTTTCCTCGGCAATTCCGAAAGTGGTATTGAGAAACAAATCGCCGAGAGTGCGATCGTAAGTTTTCATCAAATCGCCGATCGGCAACATTTCGATCGCAATTCCGAGATTTCGGGCTAACTCCAAAGCATCATTAACCGAATGATCCGAACTGTAAGGAGAAGGCATCAGCACCCCTAACACATTTTCGGGCCCGATCGCGCAACTGGCGATCGCCGCCACCAAAGCCGAATCTATCCCGCCACTCAAACCAAGTACAACCTTAGAAAAACCGCATTTGCGAACATAATCTCGGACTCCCAAAACCAAAGCCGCCCAAATTTCCGCATCCCCGAATGGCGGTTCAAAACTTAAATCTCCCACCCCCGAGCAAATCTTGTTTGTTTTCATCATATTCCAGCACTGCAAAATCAGTTTCAAAAGAAGCCAATACTTGAATCAAATTCCCCTGACGGTTCACCGCAAAACTGCTACCATCAAAAATAATATCATCATTTCCCCCTACCTGATTAGCATAAACAATCGGTATTCCTGAACGGATGACACTGTGCTGCAACATCGCCGATCGCACTCCCCGCTTGCCAACAGAATAAGGCGATGCCGACAAATTCACCACTAAATCCACACCCAATTTTGTCAAAGATCGCCCGCATAACTGCGTTTACCCCAAAACTCCTCATTATTCCACAAATCCTCACAAATTGTCACACCAATTTTGAGTTCACCAATAGTGAAATAATTACTGTTTTGTCCAGGTTCAAAATATCTATCTTCATCAAATACATCATAGGTAGGCAACAAGCGTTTATGAAAAACTTGTTGCACTGCGCCATTTTGCAACAAAACAGCACTGTTGAATAATAACTTCTCGCCTAGTTTCACAGCATCAGCATTAGGTATGGCAGTGCCGACAATGACTGCTAACTCCGGTGGCAAAGCTTGCGCCAGTTGTTCCAAATGTGCGGTGGCAATTGCAATGAAACTCGGGTTCATCAACAAATCGCGGGGCGGATAACCCAGCAGGGAAAGTTCTGGCGTTAGTAATAAGTTTGCGCCCTCAATCTGCGCTTGTTTCGCCGCCTCCAGAATTAGGTTGGAGTTGCCACAGATATCACCAATAGTAGGGTTGAGTTGTGCGATCGCAATTTTCATATTACCAAGTCACCTAATAAATCTTGCTAGCAGTCCGCTCGCGCGGACTCAATTTCCTATAGTCTTAGACTTGAATGTAGGGAAACATTACCAGAAAGAATTGGTTGAAAGCCTCTCCCTTTTAAGGAGAAAGTTAAATCAGACGATTCATTACTTCAATCCACTTCCTTCTAGGTAGAGGTCGTTGTCAACTGTCAACTGTCAACTGTCAACTGTCAACTGAATCAGATTTGTAACGCTTCAATTCTTCCTCAATAAAATGATTGACCAAATCCCGGTAGAGTTTTTCTACCACATCAGGATTCAAACCCGATTCCAAAGCCCACTCGCGTCGCTGTTGTAACATAGCCTGAAAGCGATCGGGCGCTCTAACGCTCGCTTCACTCGTTTTGAACCTGGCTGCTGCAATGACGTATTGAAATCTCTTGCTCAAAGCATCGATCACTTCTCGATCGATGATATCAATTTCCTCGCGAACTTCATGAATATTAGCACATTGATCTGGGTCTTTCATCTGCTGCACTCCTTAATAGATTGTTTTCTCATATTACTCAATTGAACTCGTAATGTCAGTCGATTTTAGATTTTAGATTTTAGATCTTAGATTGACTCCACGGATTAATCTGAGAGATTTAACCTTAGTCTAAAATTTGGCGATCGACTCTCAGCAAGCGTCGGTGGCGGCTATTTTTAGGCGAGGTCATCCAAGGAACAGCTATATAAACACTAGGGGCTTATTTTTGAAAGGAGCAAAAGCGGCAGCATCAAAGCGGTACAAACTAGCAGGACGCCCTGCACCTCGCGAAACCTTAACACGGGTATCGCACAAAAAGCCCAATTTCAACAATCGAGCTCTAAAATTAGAATAATCAGAAAAATTTTCCCCCAAAATAGTAGTATACAATTGATACAGATCGCTCAAAGTAAAAAGCTCTGGCAAAACTTCAAAAGCTACGGGACTGTATTCAAGTTTGTTGCGGAGTCGCCGGTATCCGTATTCGAGAATTTGATTGTGATCGAAGGCTAGCTTCGGAACTTGTTGGACGGGATACCAAGCAATGCCGCCGACGCGGTGCCCGACACCTGCAACTACACTTCCAGCAATCAATTCAGCTTCTTCAAACCGCACCAAAGCAAAGTAACTCACCGAAAGATAGCGATCGCCCCTGGTGAATTCTCTCGGATCGCGTCCCGGTTCTCCAAAAGTATACAGTTGCTCCAGATACAAATTTTCTACTCGAATTTTTTCCGACAAAATCCGGTAAGCTGCATTTTCCAGAGACTCTCCGTGGCGCACCAAAGTACCGGGAAGACTCCAAGAATCGATAAACGGTTCGTCTTGCCGCATTACCAACAGCACCAACAAGCGGTTCTGCACGGTATCGACGGAGAAAATTACATTATCTACTCCTACTTTAAAGTCAGCTAATGAGCAACCTTCGCTCTTTTTTGTGCCTCGTGCCATGCGTACAAATGCTCCCGATTAATGTAATCTTCGATAGTCGGAGTCAGGGCTTCCGTGTCTCCTGTTTCCCGATAGGAAGTTGAAGAAACATCGGGAGCGTTCAAAGATGCGATCGCCACTTCTGCACCCATGCGCTTCAACTGCCACAAATCTAACTGTTCTGACGGATAACCAGGCCGCGGTACTATCAGTAACTCTACTTCTTTTAACAACTGTTCAAATTTGTACCAGCGAGGCAGTTGTCCCACCAAATCCGAGCCTATTACCATCGTCAACTCTGCATCCTGCCACTGCAATCTTGCTTGTTCCACGGTTTCTAGCGTCCTCGGACTGCTGAGTTCTGGATGCAAGCAAAGGTTGTGTCTGGGCGAATTAATTTCTTGAATCATTAACAGCAGCATTGCCGATCGATGTTCTAGGGATGTTTGGTGCGACTTGAAAGGATTGTCCGACGCCCAAACTGCTACCCAATCAAAATGCTGAGCAAGCCAATTCAAGATTGTTTTGTGTCCCGCAGTAGGTGGATCGGCACTGGTTCCAAACAAGGCAATTCTTTGCATAGGGAATTGGGAATGGGTAATGGGGAAATAGGTACGTTGTTGGGCTTTAGCCCTCTTTATCTATATCTATAAAGAGGGCTAAAGCCCAACAACGTACCTGATCGATGCTATAAGCGAGATATTTCATAAGTTTTAGTCTGACGTTGACACAAATAACTAATGACTCTTTTTCGTTTTTTGAGTGAGAGTCTGCAAATCTGTAGAAATTTCCATCGGTGGCGAAATCGGGTTATTTAATTGGCGAGTTTCTGCCGGGAGACTGGCGACAGAAGCAGCAGTTCGTTTGGCGATATCCTCCAAACTTTCGGGTTCGTGCAATCGTTTGCCATCCTTGACAACCAATTGCATTAATGGTAAATGATGCTCCGAATTGTAAATATTGTCCGCTGCCAGTCCCAAACAATCTCCGATAATTTCTCCATCTTTCATGGTTCTAAAAATTTGCTTTTTCCCTGGATATGTTACCTTGCCGCTGGCCTCTTTCATCACGGGCATTCCGTCTATTTCCACTAACTTATAAACACCGTTGATAGGCGAACCGGTGACCAACTTTGTTCCCAAACCGTAACCGTCAATGCAAGCACCCGCACTTTTTAATCTAGCAATTTCGTGTTCGTCCAAATCACCGCTAGCAATAATTGGCACGCCCGGAAGGATCGATCGCACTTCCCGAGACAATTTTACCAAATCCCCCGAATCCAGCCGCACGCCTTCCAAGGGCATTTCACCGCTGTTGACTCGCGATGCTAAAGTCCGCGCCGCCGCCACAGTATCGTAAGTATCGATCAATAGCGGCGCCCCCGGAAAATAGCGGTGAAAAGCTGCAAAAGCCTCATCTTCGCTGCCTTCGAGAGCCGACACAGCCATTACTAAAGCATGGGCGATCGTACCGACAGGTTTGCGGCCCAATTTCAAAGCAGCCAAAACATTAGAAGTACCATCGATCCCAGCAGCCAGAGCAGCCCTAGCAGCCCAGACAGCAGCTTGAGGCCCAAAAGCCCTGCGCGTCCCGAATTCCAGCAACTTAGCCTCCGGGCCCGCCACATCGCGCAGCCGCGCAGCCCGCGTCGCAATTAAAGTTTGATAATTGATTGCATTCAACAAATAAGTTTCAACTAACTGAGCCTGCCACAGAGGAGCCTCGATCCGCAAGAGAGGTTCATTGGCAAATACCGCCGTCCCCTCGGGTACCGCCCACACATCCCCAGTAAAGCGGGCCCAAGCGAGTAGATCCCAAAATCGCTCGGGGGCCCCGGCAAAAATTCCGGTGGACTGTAAAGCCTGAATTTGCGCCTCTGAGAACCGCAATTTTTCTAGATAGTCGATCGCCTGAGCCAAACCCATGGCGATCGCATAACCAAAACCATCTGGTAGCCTGCGCGCGAACAATTCAAAACTCGCAGGGCGATCGTCGAGGCCTTCCCCGACGTAACAAGCCGCCATCGTTAGCTGGTAGAGATCGGTCAACAGGCTGTAATCTGCTGGAGAAACCGTCAATTCCCGATCTTCTAAGATTTCCTCAAAACCTGTGACGTGCAGGCTTTCTGTCGCAGTTTTCATCAAAAAAACCCCGGACAAACTTTGTTTATTTAATTATAGTGACAAATACCATATCTTTTTGTAAAGGTTTGATTAAGATTTCAGAGAGAGTCGGAATATTTTATGATTTATGCCCTCTAATAGGGGTTTTTGTGTAGATGGGTACAAAATAATTATGGTAGAATCACTAAAAAGTTCGCATTTAGCAATCTCAGCAAATCGATCGCAAAATATATATGAGGAGATTGGGGCGATCGACCAAAACACTGAATTGGTAAAAGCTTCAGTTTGCTTCGATGTTGCAGACTAATAAGTAATTCAAACAAATATTGCTAAAGCGATCGCAGGGCAGAAACTCAGACTAATCTATAAAGTATCAACAGCCAGAAAAAAGAGGCGGTTCTTATGAATCTTTCTAAATCTGTGGTAGGCGCAATGCGTTACGTTTCGGAAGCTGCATCGAGGATTTTTAGACGGAGCGATGACGATTATCCGGCTACTGGCGTTCAGCCTTTTGAAGGTACGCCACCCAAAGGCTCTAAATGGGACAGATGAAAAGGCGATCGGAGTATTTCTAGTGAGATAGGCAAAGACATTCGCCTCACCCAATAACGGTAAGTTTTTCAACTACTTTGAAATATCTTCAATTTTCCCCAGCTAAACAAAGTTTAGCTGGGGTTTTGCCGTTAAAAATTGGTAGTAATGATCAAGATTTTCAAAGGTGGTACCCGCCACGTGATTTATCCGTGGAATCAATCCCAAATCAAAAATCGAAAATCCTCTCTTCCCCCGAATTTATCAGTGGGGTCGCCTCTAAAATCTAAAATCTAAAATCTAAAATCTAAAATCGATTGACGTTGATGTTTTGAGTTTTATGAGGACTGAAGTCCTCACTACGAACCAATTACCAAAATTGATTGAGCAAAAAGGCGATCGCCCCACTGCCGATTGGCACAGTCAAATTGTCAATTCCCAACTTAGACACCGACTCCAAAGTAGCAGCAACCAAAGCTACAACAGCCGACACAGCCCAAGTTTGCCAAATATTGCCTTGCACGAAGAGCAAAATCAAACTGCTAACAGCAAAACTCACCAAATACATAGTTGCAGAACCTTCCCAACTCTTCTGCATTCCCCAAACTCGATAAAGATGTTTGCCGTATTTCTGCCCAATAACAGCGGCCAATCCGTCCCCCCAAGCCATCACTAAAATGCCCAAAGCAGCGTATTCTTGATGTTGTAGCGGCCAAAACCAAGCGACGAGAACGCTGATACTGACAGCATAGAAAAAAGTCCCGAAACTCTTGCGGTGGATAGTGTTCAGACTTGGCAAAATCGGAACTTGGTAGGAAATTAGGGCGATCGCACCAGCCAAAAAACCAGCCGAAATCCCCACCCAGTCGGGTATTTGCAGCCACCAAGCCAGCAAAATCACGTTTCCAGTACCGATGTGAACCACCTTGCGCGATACCTCGGCACCGACAGCAGTAAAGCGATTTAACCCTTCAGCCACCAGCAAAATTACGCCCAACCAGGCTCCCACGAGGGAAATTTGCAACCACACAGTCGGAATTTCAGACAATATAAACACGATATTTAGGAAAAACTGCGATCGGGCACTATGTACTACTTTAGTGGAAAGCGCGATCGCGATCGTTGAGGGTGCGATGTCAAAAAGCGCTACAATTGACTCTGTTTCGCAAGCTGCTGAAGGTTTGAGATGCTCAGAGAAATCGATCGAGATATTTGGGTTGCCGAACAACCGTTACGGTACTTTGGACTCAGCGTTGGCACGAGAATGACCGTGATTCGGCTGGCTAATCGCGAGTTAGTCGTTATTTCTCCGATTCAAGTCAATGATACAATCGTGAGTCAGCTTAGCGAACAGGGAACCGTTAGCCACATCATAGCGCCCAATCTGTATCACTATTTGTTTGCAGCCAATTTCAAAAAGCTCTACCCAAACGCGAAATTCTGGGCTGCACCGGGTTTGGAAGCTAAAAAACCAGATTTGGCGATCGATCTAACCATCCAGGGTGAAGCAAATAGTTTATGGAAGGGGCTAGAATATGTATTTTTTGATGGATTCAGAACCCTTAGTTTAAGCGGTTTTGATTCACTCAATGAATGTGTATTTTTTCATGCTGCAAGCCGCACTCTGATCTTAACTGACACGGCCTTTCACTTTGATGAGAGCTTCCCAATTATCACACAATTTGCGAGCAGAGCGATCGGCGGATATAAAAATTTGAGTCCATCGATACTGGAGCGAATTGCGACAAAGGATAAAGAAAAAGTGAGAGAGTCAGTTAAGAAGGTTTTAGGTTGGGACTTTGAGCGAGTGATTGTCGCTCACGGCAGCATCATCGAGACTCAGGGAAAGCAAAAGTTTAAAGAGGGGTACGAGCAGTTTTTAGGTTGCTCTGTGAATGTTTGAAATTAGAGGAAAATAGGTTTTATGCCTGTGCAGGATGTCTCGATCGTTCATGAAGTAGACTCGGCAGTTGAAACCGCGTTTACTTTTTTCATGTTAGATTAATCGAATAAACACGATAGGGATTTTTAGACTATGACTTTCAGTGATGTAGTTGAAGCTATAAAAATTCTTTCCGCTGATGAGAAGCAAGAAATTCAACTATTGTTGAAACAATATCTCCGTGAAGAACGCCGTGAGGAGATCTCTGAGAATTTTAAGTCGGCGCAAGTCGAACAACAAAAAGGTTTGCTGAAATTTTCTGCCAACATCAATGAACTGAAACAACTGATAGAGGAGTAATCATGGAAGTCAGTTTCAGTTCTTCATTTAAACGTGCTTTCAAAAAGCGTATTAAAGGCAATGCAGATTTAGAGGCAAGGTTTTGGCAAAAATTAGAGCAGTTCACGATAGATCCATTTGATCCGACTTTGAAAACTCACAAACTGTCGGGGAAACTTAATGATTTTTGGAGTTTTACCGTAGATTATGACGAAAGGGTGCTATTCTACTTTACGGAAGATGGTAAAACTGTGTTTGTAGATATTGGTAGTCACGATCAAGTGTATTGAGAGGAAAATAGGTTTGATTAGTATACAATATGTCTTAATTATTCATGAAGTCGAAAATTATGCAGCTTGGAAAAAGGTATTTGACAATGCTGCAAATATCCGAAAAGAAGCTGGCGAGCGCTCGTATCAGGTTTTGAAGTATGAGAATGAACCTAACAAAATTGTTCATTTCTCCGCGTGGACATCAACAGCAGATGCCAGGGCATTTTTTGAGTCGCCTGCACTGGTTAAAATTAGAGAGGAAGCGGGAGTTAAAGCTCCTGAATTTATCTATTTAGACCAATTAGAGTCAGGAGTATTGTGAAAGACGCATTCGTATAATGTCAGTATAAAAGACTCGGCGGTTGAAACCGCGTCTACACAAACAATGTCCGCCTCCGCGGACTCAAGAAAATCAAGAATTAAAACCGCTTTTTCGGTAGATTTTGTCTCCATAAATGTGATTTTAACTACCCACTCTTCAACCTGCGGAGGCAGGTTTTGTCTGTGTAGACGCGGTTTCAACCGCCGCTTCAACCGCCGCTTCAACCGCCGTTTCAACCGCCGCTTCAACCGCCGTTTCAACCGCCGTTTCAACCGCCGTTTCAACCGCCCGGTATTCTATCGAAATCTTCTCTCTTCACAACTCGCGTTTCAACAACTCCCGCACAGCCGCAAAAGCCCTCCCCCGCCACTCAATTGGCAGCAGCGACAATCCCAAAGCAGCCCACATTTTAGTCTCAGAAACCGACTTCCCAGCTCGCACCATCCGCCGCCCTTTTGCCGTTTCACCCACCTCAATTAACCGCAAACCAAGCGCTAATTGAGTTTCTGCAATCCTCTTGATCCTGACTGTTTCCAACTTCTCGGAATCAAATTCGTAGCTGGTCAAATAGCGCAATTTATCGCTCAAATAGGGAATTGCCCGATCGCATCCTTGCTGTCCTGCATGAAATCGATACTCCATCAACAGCTCGGGCAAGTAATAGCACTTTTTGCCCGCAAGCGCAAGTCTCACAAACAAATCGTTATCTTCGCAATTTTGCCAATTGGGCCGCAGAAATCCGACAGATTCCAGCGCGCGGCGCCGAAACAAAGTTGCGCCTATTTGCAAACTTTGCCTCAGAAAAACTGTAGGGAGTAAATCTTCAATAATTCCCGCCGACAACTCGGTGCGGCCCCACCGCTGCGAATTCAGTTGTGTCTGGTTTTCGTCAATGTTGTTGTTGAGATCAATGACCCAGTGGTCGGTACTGACAAAATCTATGTTGGGGTTTTTATCCAAAATAGCAGATGTCCGCTCTAGAAATTGCGCGCTCAGGCGATCGTCATCGTCAAACTTGATAAAATATTCGCCCCTAGCCGCCGCAAAGCCCGATCGCATATTATTACTTTTGCCGATATTCTGCGGGTGCCGAATGTAGCGAATCGGGCGATGGCTGGGAGCCCCGCAAGCTACGACAAATTCCGACATCAACAGCGCAGTCGTGTCCGTCGAACCGTCATCGCAGACAATTAACTCAAAATCTGTATAAGTTTGATCTAGCACGCTGGCGATCGCACTAGCCAGCAAATGCACTCGATTGCAAGTAGGAATGCAAACACTAATTTTCGGCATTAAAACCATTTTAGATTTGGGATTGAGATTGCGAAAAAAATTCGCAATTGAGTTCAGGGAAAGAAACCACCTATGCCCTATGCCCTATGCCCAATGCCCAATGCCCAATGCCCAATGCCCTATGTCTTTTAATTTAAACGAGCTGTACATTCCAGAATTAACTTTTGATTCACCAATGCAAAAGGTTGAATTTCCAAAGCGCGACGAAAAGCTCGAATAGCACTTCTGTATTCTCCCAGGGCAGCGTAGCACAAACCCAGACCGTGCAACGCCCCAAAATGCACCGGATTTAGTTGGAGGACTGTTTCGCAGTCTTTGATCGACCTTTGATAATTGCCTTGGGTATAGTGAAGTACGGCGCGCCGGTTCCAAGCTTCAGCAAAATCCGGCGCTTCCGCAATCAGTTTTGTCAGCAAATCCAAAGCGTGCCGAACATCTCCTGCATCTAGGGAAACTTGCGATCGCCTGAGAACTTGCATCCCGTAGTCACCCTTCTGGTTAAACCAAGTGCGCCAGAGTTCTGTAGTAGCCCGATCGCGCACGCTTTCGTCAGACTTTTTCAAATCTTCGAGCAGCGCCTTAACAGATAATTCATCCATAGGTGGGAGGATTGTTAAACAGGTTTTATCAATCAATTTTATCGTGACAGTGGCAACTTTATTTATTCAACATCCCATGCGAATTTTGATGCTTTCTTCAACTTTTCCCTATCCGCCAAGCCGCGGCGGAACTCAGGTAAGGACATTTAATTTGTTGCAATACTTGAGCCGGCGGCATGATGTAATTCTTGGTACTGTGCGATCGCCAGATGTCACTGACTCACAAATCGACGCATTGAGGCAACAAGTTACACAATTAGCAGTTTTCCTCCACCCGCAGACACCCCCCCAACCCCCCCTTGCTAAGGGGGGGCTAAGACTCAATCAGGAGACTACTGAGGGGGGGTTCTTTCCTCCCCCCCTTAACAAGGAGACTACTGAGGGGGGGTTCTTTCCTCCCCCCCTTAACAAGGGGGGGATTGATGAGAAAATGAACGAAATAATAGGAAAATTCCACAGATTTAGTCAATTTTTGTTATCCGGGACGCCTCCGAACGTAATCTCCAGCTACTCTCAAGCAATGCAAAATTGGGCAGACAATTTAGTCATAGCAGGCAAATGTGATGCTGTTACCTGCGAACACAGCGTTAACGAGATTTATGTGCGTCCAGAATGGCGGCAAAAACTGCTAACTGTTGCAAACATTCACAGTTCCGTTTGGGGAACTTGCAGGGAAATGTTAGCCACCGGGACTTCCCAAAAACCCCTGCGCGATCGACTAAATTTACCGCTACTCGCCCGCTACGAAAAACGTTACTGTACCAAATTCTCCCGTATTGTCGCCACCACATCCACAGACAAGCAGCAACTGCTAGAATTGCTGTCCTCTGGCAGCCTCGGAGGGAAAGCAGATTTTTTTGTCCCTCCCATTGATGTGATTCCTAACGGCGTGGATTTGGCAGAATTTCCCTATCGGTCGATCGATCCAGGAGGACACACCTTAATCTTTGCAGGCGCCATGAACAATTTGCCCAATATAGACGCGGCCAGGTTTCTCAGTTTGCAGGTACTCCCAAAGTTGCAGCAGCGGTATCCCGATGCTACCCTCACCCTAGTCGGCACCTCGCCAGTTCCCGAAGTCCTCGCCTTGGGGAAACTTCCGGGAATTCAAGTAGTAGGCAGGGTGCAAAGGGTGGCAGAATATTTGCATCAGGCTGCTGTTTGTGTGGTGCCGATGCGGATTGGTTTTGGAATTAAAAATAAAACTTTGGAGGCGATGGCGGCTGGAACGCCTGTAGTTGCTAGCGATCGAGGTTTGGAGGGTTTAACCGTCGGTGGCGGGCCTTCCCCGACAAGGGCCTTGCGGGCAAACGAAGTTCAGGAGTATGTTGAGGCGATTACCAGTTTGTTTGAAAATTATCAGCTAAGACAGGAACTCTCTCTGAGGGCCCGATCGCTCGTTGAAAGCCAATATACCTGGGATATCATAGGTCGGCAGTACGATCGGCTATTCCAAATTTAAACTCTAAATTCTAAAATCTAAATTCTAAAATTTCGACGATGGAACACAAAATAAACTCCTCAAAAAATCGAGCCAAACCCCCAGAAAATCGCAAAGTTACTCCTTCTCCGACAAGACGCCGCCGCCAAAACCGACGCGCCAAAAAACTTCAAGAGTCCCAGCTTCCCATACCTGGTTCCCCAACTCCCGCCAGATATCCTTGGAAAAGACTGGTAGCTAATTTGACAGCCCTCAGCGTCTTGTGCGGCTGTGCAGCTTTGATGGGAGGTGGCGCTTGGCTGAGTTACCAGCTAATTGTCGATCCCAACGGGAACAGATTGATATCTCAGTTTGTACCCGGATGGTCGCGCCTGCCTACAGGTAGCAGAGATACCATCCAAACTCTCGATCAAATCAAAGCCAGCATCCGCAAATTGGGATTCATCACCGGCGAACCCCTACCGCTTCCTGTTGAGAAATCCGCAGATAATTCTATTTCCGATTTGCTGTTGCCGGTGATGGTGGAAAGAACAGTTAATGCTTCTACAGTTTGCAAAAATCCTTGCCGTCAAATTGTCGAACTTCGCGTGTACAAGCGGGTGCAACTTCCCGATCGCGATTCCGATACCGTACAGTATTTTCAGCTAGCAAGTTCTGTGAATATAGAAGGCCCGGCGGAATCTTTTGTCATTGCTTCTTTGGATGACTCTGGATCCAACAATCAAGCCTCAAATCAGTCGCTACCGCTAACAGAACTGCGCCGCTTTGACGGCAAGCCCCCCGAATTGGGCATTTGGTTTAATGTCAGCGGTAAACTCGTGCGGGGCGACAAGAAAATTCCCTACGGACAAGTCGTTCGCTACAACCCCAGTCAAAATCATTTAATCTCGCTGTTGGATTGGGCGAGTGCGGCCGGACAAGCGCCGAATTGGCAGCAAATTGTTAAGGGGCAAAACCCCCAGTTGGCGATCGACCAAACAATTGGTTTAGAACCGCAATTTACCATTTATCAAATTGGTTCGCGCAAATTTATCCCGAACCCAGTTCAATTAACCGCGATTTCCTTAGAAGAATTTGCCTTCAATGACCAGACTTATAAAAATGGGCTGCGACTGGCAAAAAGCGGACTTTGGTCTCCCGGATTAAATGTCATGCGTTCAGCTAAAGCCAAAGCCGGTCAGAATTGGCCCGCAGTCGCCCAAGCTCAACTAGAGACGATCGAATTTCATGCTAAAATTACTCGTGCTCAGGCGATCGCATCTTGGGCCAGTCCCAGCCAACAAGTTCTCGCAGAATTGATAGACGGCCGCTGGAGTCAAGCTTTGCAAGTATTTGAAGCCGATCCCAGCAACACTCACGAAATTGCCACCACCCTCAAAAATGAAGGCGGGCGGATCATGAACCGCGTAGACGCCGCCTTGAGAGTCAACGCGGCTGACGCCGATGTCAAAGCTTGGGGTACCCTGATTGTAGCCTCTCAAGACGGAACTCGCGAGGCGATGAATTGGCTCGACCAGCAACCAGATACTGACAGCGAAACTCGAACTAGAATTCGCAATTTGGTCAATAAACTTGAGGAAGCAATTTCTGTGGCTGAAAGTTTAGAAGACCACAAAAGTCAAATTATGGGTTCTGCTACTTTAATTAGCAGTATTAATCCCGCTGAGTGGCTGGAACCAGAAGCGAAAAACGAGTTAAAATTGACCGGAGAACAAGTTTGGTATCAGGTACAAGTAGCCAGTTTTTACGACGGAACCCGCTGGGTTAATCCGCCCTTTGCCGATGTAGAAGTCCGCTCTTTTCCTGCTACTCAAATCAAATGGTTGTGGGGGCGCCTGGGCTTGCAGGCTGACCCCAAGATTAAGATAGAAGTAGCGATGGCTAACGGTCAACAAAGAGTCGCTGTGGGAACCGTAAAAGCGGTGCAGATTCAAGACGGAAATCTGCGATTGCTAGCGGCGGTTGATAAGCGATCTTGACAGTTGACAGTTGACAGTTGACAGTTGACAGTTGAGGGCGACCTCTACCTGGAAGTTTGAGGATTCGAGTAATGAATAGTCTTGTTTTAATTTCTCCCGCTTAAGGCAGAGGCTTTAAACCATGTTTTTCTGGTAATCCGGGAAAAAACCTTCGGCAGAAATAAAAGTCACGGACACACTCTTGGTACAAAGAAACCAGTTTTTTTACCATTTCTGCCCGTCGCAACAGAAGTATTTCCGCAAAAAAACCCAGTTTCCGGCCACCCGTGCGTTCAAAACAAGGAAGAAGCAAAAAGTTTTCTTCTCCCCCTCTCCCCCTCTCCCCCTCTCCCCCTCTCCTTCTCTTCTCTCGATCTCCCCCTATAGAGATCCGACAACAATGCAGACAACAATTTTGTTAAGTTAATTTACACCACTTGCACACAAAAACCCAGAGATGTTAGATCGCGGCCTTTTTAGAGAGTGCTGCAATCATCTGTCGTTTGACCGCTTTAGCCCAAAGCTCAAACTCCAAGCTGTTGATATCGTTAATTTTCACTTCCTCAGCAGTCTGATGTGGGGCTTGCTTCTGTGCTGTAGTCTCCATTGTTTTTTTCCTCGTTCAAAAAAAGTTATTAGTCGATCGTAAGCAGTGAGCATCATACCTCTATTTTATGTAGTAATTGCTGCCATTAGTTATACTAAATACATAGAATTTAACGATTAGATGCAGTAAATACATCTTGATAATGCAATTTGTGAATAAAATCTTAAGAATCCTGTAATCCTTGCTATATATAGGTTTTTCCTGACATAAGTACAATATCGATTCCCTCCAGCGCCGCCAGCAAGGACAAAAACTTAATAGACTTCGGATTCACTTGTTTAAGCCGATCGACTGCCGCCACTGCTGAGTTAGCAGCAACCAGAATGCGATCGACAATCAAAACATCTCACTTTAGCGATCGGCATTTCCATTTCTTCGTATTTCAGCAGCAAATCTCGCGTCACCTCACAGGCTAGCAGCATCCCAATTTCTTTCAGCAGTTAACGAAATTTTCCCGTGTGCGCTTGAGCTTGCAGCACGAGAGTTAACTTGTGCTGTATCAAAAGATGGTCGATAACACTAACTCATTTTTTTGTGAAGAGTTAATCTACCTTACTATCATCTCTCCCTACCTAGATCTGCCTGAGAATACATCTCTCCTCTTTTTTACCGTTACCCGCTACCACACAGATCATTTCACTACAGCTACAAAGCCTATAATTCCAGAATGCAAGCATCTTTTCTCAACAAATAGCCACGGGAAAATATTTGCTGCTGAAAAAACATTTTTCCGCGCAGCAGCAGACAAAAAAAACAGAGCTTTGTTCCCGCAAACACCTGTAAAAAAAAATCAATTTTTTATCATCGAATTTTCCGGAACAATCTCTAAATGCCATGAATCTTAGAAAGTATCAGGACAAAACAAGTATTAGTCCATCAACTAATGCTACTTGATCAAGCTCCGAGCCAGGTACAGCGATCTAGCTCCCAGTCAGAGTCTGACTGCCTTTTCAGTAAAGGCTTGCCATCTCCTAATTGGAAGGGTATCGCCTCAATCTTCCTTGAATAATTCAGGTTTGTCCTAACAAAAAAACATTAAGGAGAACATCCATGAAATTTGTAAAACTATTGCTAGCCACAGTATTAACCACTGCTGCTATCAGCCCAGCCTTGGCTGCTAACCCATCAGTTCAAATATTAGGTGCAAGCTACGGCGGTAGCGGTTGCCCAGACAGATCCGCCAGCGTCAGCGTCAGCCCCGACGGTCAAGAACTCAGCATCCTATTTGATAAGTTTGTAGCCCAAGGAAACGTCTCAGCAGAGACCCGGAAAAGCTGCAATTTGAGCATTCCCATCAAAGTACCCCAAGGCTTCCAAATTTCGATTTACGATGCCGATTATCGCGGTTACGTTGCTCCTAAAACCAGCGGAAACCTCAGAGCAGAATACTTTTTTGCTGGAGCCAAGGGCCCAGTTTTTTCTCGCACTTTCAACGGCGAAACCAACTACAACGTTCGAGATAGCTTAGCCACTGTAGCAGATGTGTGGTCTCGCTGTGGCGACAGTGTAAATATGCGAGTAAATGCTTCGATGACAGCCCGCGGTGCCGGCACAGCCACCGTTGACTCCTTCGATTTAGCTCATCGCGGTTTAGTTTATCACGTCAAATATCGCACTTGCCGCTAACCATAACCGCTAAAAAACATAACACGCATGACCCGATTTCTTTACGAAATCGGGTCATTTGTGCGCTCATCAAAACTGCTAAAGCTTAGAGAATTTACCCAAAGATATGCTACAATGACGCTTAGGCTTTGAGGAATGTTCTATGAAAGTAAACTACCAAGAAAGAATTGATGTAACAGCCGAGGAATTAAAACAACTTCTGTCGCAGCAACGAACCTTGACTAATCGCTCAAAAATCCAGGCACTTTATTGGTTAAAGGCTGGATATAGCCAAAGCCTTACAGATGTAGCTGAACGTTTAGGTGTACATAGAATTACTGTACATAGATGGTTAAAACAATATAGTGCTGGCGGTCTGCAAGAACTGTTAAAAATACGGCAAGCAACTGGTAGACCCAGAATAATTCCCTCAGCAGTAATAGCAGGAATTGCAGAAAAGTTAAGTGAGGAATCCTGTGAATTCACAACTTACAAAGAAATTGCGGCCTGGGTAGAAGATAACTATCAAATATCAGTCAAATATCAAACATTACACAAGCAATTACACTATCGCATGAAAGCAAAATTAAAAGCACCAAGGCGTTTGAATAACAAAAAAAAATGATGCAGCTATCGAATTTAAAAACAACTCCTCTGAAAAATAGATACTGCAATAAAGGTACGTAGTTGCGCTTAAGCGCTCTTTCTTAGATATAAAGCAATACAGTTGACTAATATACTGCTATTCTTTCTTAGATATAAAGCAATACAGTTGACTAATATACTGCTATTCGTGAAACTCCTCTGAAAAATAGATACTGCAATAAAGGTACGTAGTTGCGCTTGAGCGCTCTTTCTTAGATATAAAGCAATAAGGACAATCTTAAGTAAACTGTATTGTATTATAAAGAGCGCTTAAGCGCAACAACGTACCTAATAATTAACATCAATATTGACTAATATTAAACTAGAATTCGCTTAACCACGATTTCTTGGCAAAAAAATACAGCTTTAAAAAATCCTTGCTACAACAATTCAGTTAGACTTTTTCAGTGCCATCGGACTTGCATTCCGAACCTTCCTTCTTCTGACTTCACGCTTGACTTCTGTCAACTGTCCACTGTCAACTATTAAAAAAAGTCCCGTTACTTTCAATATGAATTGGCGGTACTCCAGCAGCCCTCAATTCTGTGGCAATTTTTCGCCCCGCCGCCCAAGTTCCTCCCTGCAAAATCTTCACCAGTGGCAATTTTGTCGCACTCAAATCCAGCTTGTATCGCATAGCTGCTGCAATTTTATCTAAAAGAATCACAGTGACCGATCGCCATTCTACTACAACTTCCGAACCCGGCAAATACTTCTGCTCAAAAATAGCCGAATCTTTTGCCCGTAACAGCCCCATATCCAAACACAAACCGCCGTTACGATACCCCGCTAATCCCGTCAACTCGTCCAATCGCACGACGTACAAACCGAGTTCTTGCAGCGGTTCCAACAGCGAATAAGTCAACCACTGCGAGAGTTGGTGAAACGGCACAAATTCATCTCCCAGATTTTCTCCTTGCAAAGCCCGATGCCGCCAAACCTCACCTAAATTAACGCCACCAATGGCATATTTTCCCGGCCAATTTTCCCCAAAACCTGTCAAAACAGCGCTCAATATTTTAGCACAATCCACAGTTTTGACTCCAGAAACCAGACTGTCAAGCAAGTATTGTGCCAAATTGCCGGGACGCTGGTTCTCGCTGCCAAACAATAATGGATGTTGGCAAATTGCATTCCCCAAACGCTGCAACAATTCTAATCTGCCTGTTAAACCAACTAGCGGATTGTCTCGACTTACTTGAAATCCGGCCGCTAAGGTTTCTAATTTTAATTGAGAAAGCCCGCGAAAATCGGCTTGCCAAGGAAAATCTGGATTGCTGGAAAAAATACCCTGACAAAACATCCGAAAAGTGGCTACTGCCAACCCTTCTGAACGGCGATAAACTTCTTTGGTTTCTGCTTCGCAATACTGCCAATCTGCGCCGGTACTGGCATCGAGTAAAACGCTGACAATGGCTAAATCAAATTTTATCTTTGCTTGTTCTATGACTGAAAATTCTGTTAAAGCTGCATCGAATTGAGCGAGGCGCGGTTGGTTGCCGGCTTCAAAATGCCGCCACTGACTGTGAAACGGAATATTAAAATCGGGATACTGTTGGCGGGTTGTGTCGATTACATAATTTGCTGCTTTGTCGAGTTCGGATAAATCGACACAGAAGAAATTGAGTTTATTTTCGGAGGCTAAGTTAAAAAGCCGATCGCACTTTTGGCGAATCGCAGTTGGTGTTCTCAGATATTTTACAGCCTCTAGCTCAATATTATTCAACTTCATCGAAAATTTTTGGTTTGAAACCCCGTGCTTTGAGCATCGGCTTTACATTTTGGCTAGGCTTTTCCTAGACTAGCCATA
>NZ_JAEQCB010000075.1:0-38252 GCF_020738785.1 Microcoleus sp. PH2017_05_CCC_O_A
GCGGCAGGGGTTGTCTCTTTCATGGGTCATTTTTTAACGTTATCTGCTTGCTATGTAAGCATTATAACCTATTTTTATCGTATTTTCTGTTTAAGTCCCACTAATGCCCGTCGCGTCTGGATTGCTTTGCTAGAAAAAGAGATTGAGTTTGAATTGGTGTCGATGAAATTAAACGGCGATCAGTTTCAACCAGATTTTTTGGATATTAGCCCTTTTCACCACATTCCGGTTTTGGCTGATGGCGATTTTCATTTAATAGAAAGTCTCGCTATGCTTGATTATCTGGAAGCTAAGTATCCGACGATCGCACTATTGCCACAGAATGCTCGGGATTTGGCGATCGTCCGCATGGTACAAATGGTAACAGTCAACGAATTGACACCAGCGCTGAGTCCCTTTGTCCGCCAGACTTTCGGCGGCGCAGGCGAACCCGAGAATCTGGAAAAATCTGCGCTGCAAGTGGCGGCGGTACTCAGATTTTTTGAGGAGTTGTTGGGCGATACACCTTTTTTTGGCAGTAACACGATTACCCTGGCGGATGTTGTGGCTGGTGTTTCCGTGCCTTGGCTGCCCGAGTTAGGCTTGTCTTTGGAGGAATACCCCAAATTGGAGGATTGGTGCGATCGCTTAAATTCCCGCGCTTCTTGGAAAGAAACACAAGCCAGTCCGGAACTGGTGGAAGCTTTTAAAGCGCAGATGAAACAGTTGATGAAAGGTAAACAACAGCAGCCTTTAAATGATGAAATTAATGAGCTTAGAAGAGAAGATAAATAAGTGATTTATGGTTGGGTGGGGGCGGGTTTTTGAGATTGTCAATTATTGGCACGTATTGTTGGTGAACCCGCCCCTACAGCAATTATGTCTATTTACCAATGCCCCATGCCCCATGCCCCTATCCCCATGAACGACTTAATTTACAAATATCCCCCTCTCTTACCCGGCACTTTAATCAAGCGGTACAAACGATTTTTCGCAGAAATCGAACTGGCTTCGGGAGAAATTATCACCGCGCACTGTCCGAATACTGGCCCGATGACTGGTGTTTTAATTCCCGGCAATCCAGTGCTAGTATCTCCCAGTGACAATCCCAAACGCAAGTTAGCTTATACTTGGGAATTAATTAAAGTTTGCGATACTGTACCAACCTGGGTGGGAGTTAATACCGGGCTGCCAAATCGAGTAGTTAAATTAGCTTTGGAATTGCAATTGTTTCCTGAATTGGGAAATTACAGTTTGATTCAGCCGGAGGTTGTTTACGGAAAAGATAAAAAAAGTCGAGTGGATTTTTGGCTGAATGGTGGGGAAAAACCGATTTTTGTGGAAGTTAAAAATACAACTTGGGTTAAAGATACATTAGCTTTATTTCCCGATACAGTCACAGAACGGGGACAGAAACATTTAAGAGAATTGATCGAAGTGGTGCGGCAGGGTTCGAGGGCTGTAATGCTGTATTTTATTAATCGCGGCGATTGTACGGATTTTGCGCCTGGGGATAGTGCCGATCGCATTTACGGACAATTGTTCAGACAAGCTATTATTGAAGGTGTGGAAGTTTTGCCTTGCCGCTTTGACGTAACTCCCGAAGGTGTCCGGTATTTGGGTTTGGCAAAACTGGATATTTGACAGTTGACCGCTTGACAGTTTGAGAGCAACCTCTACCTAGAAGGAAGAGGATTGGAGTAATGAATAGTCTGACTTTAATTTCTCCCTCAAATGATTCCGGCTTTCAACCAATTCTTTCTGGTAACTGTTGCTTTGAGGATCGAAAATCCGTGAACCGAGTAACTCCCGTCGTCGATGAAAAAGCAAACCGGATCGATTACCTTTTTTGTTTAGAAACAGGCAAGATGCCCGTTCCACAATATAGCCTTTCTCACAAAGATGAGGTATGACTGACAGCTTACATAACCTCCTAGACAAAGAGGGCTCTCTTCCCAACAACGTCCGCGAATCTTTCTGAGAACCACAATACATGAATTTTCTTGTGGGGAGTAGGGGTTGGGCATCCTGCCCGCGCCAAAATACAATTTAGATGCGGGACAACTTACTTAAAAAAAGAGGCAATTTAATCTGCCAAATCTGGGAAAACTTCCCGGACGGCCGGATGCACCAGTCGGTGATTCTGCACGTTCAATCCCTTCGCCAAACTCGGATTCATTTCCAAAGCTTTAATCCCGTTATTTGCCAACTGCAAAACATAAGGCAAAGTGCTGTTATTCAAAGCTTGAGTAGCTGTCCAAGGCACTGCACCGGGCATATTTGGTACGCCATAATGCACAACTCCTTCCTCTACATAAGTAGGATTTGTGTGAGAAGTTACTCGCAAAGTTTCGACACAGCCACCTTGATCGACGGCTACGTCAACAATTACAGAACCGGGCTGCATTTTGGCGACAAATTCGCGCAAAAGTAGCACCGGAGCTCTTTTTCCTAAGACTAGAACTGCACCGATTAATAAGTCAGCATCGGGAACAACTGCTTCTATTTGCAAAGGACTGCTGTAAAGGTATTCTACTCTGGAACCGAATAAAGTTTCCAAGTAGGCTAGCCGATCGACATTTACATCTAAAATCTGCACCCTAGCGCCCATTCCGACAGCAATGCGGGCTGCTTCTGTGCCGACGATTCCGCCGCCCAAAATTACAACTTTGCCCGGTCTTACCCCCGGTACGCCCCCCAAAAGTACGCCTTTGCCGCCTTGCTGTCGTTCCAGAAACCGAGCACCGAACTGCACGGCCAAACGCCCTGCAATAATGCTCATCGGGGTTAGCAGGGGCAATTTCCTGTCGGGGAGTTCGACGGTTTCGTAGGCGATAGCCTGGACTCCGCTGTTGATTAAGTGCTCGGTTAATGTGCGATCGGCTGCTAAGTGCAAATATGTAAATAGCAACTGCTCTTTTTCAATCAGCGGATACTCAGTAGGTAATGGTTCCTTAACTTTGACAATTAGTTGCCGGTTCCAGACATCTGAAGCCTTCGAGACAATCTTCGCCCCGGCTTCAATGTAGTCCTCATCAGCAAAACCAGCCCCAGCCCCAGCATTCGTTTCGACGAAAACTGTGTGGCCTTTGTCCGAACAAGCCCGCACGCTGGTGGGACTGAGTCCGACTCGAAACTCTAAATCCTTGATTTCCTTGGGGACGCCTATTTCCATCTATAACCTCAAATTTCAGGCTTATGTCGATCGAATTTAACGCAAAAATCAGCCCTAGCGGGACAATACCATTGGAGATTTTAGATTTGGGAATCGGGCTGGGCTAGGAGAATATTTGTTTGATTTTCAGCCATTGCGATCGCAATTTCCAAAATTTGTCATTTTCCATAAGGTCGATCGATCTTTTAGCCTGCTCCAACTCTAACTCAAGCTGCTGCATCCGAGCTTGCGAACTCTGCAATTGGGACTTAACCTCCTGCAACTGAATTCGCACCTCCTTTTCCCCAGTATTTTTCTTAATCGCAATATCGTGATAGCCTAGGAACTGAAGCGCCAGAAATACTATTTCCCAGTCATTCGCAATACAAAACTCATTAACTGCTTTCGCCACACCGTAAGGCATGATTTCGCATACAGACCAATTCGTATAATCGTTAAAAACCATCATCCCGTCAGATTTCACCTTTGTATAACCTCGATTGATATCTTTGCATACACCTTCATAAGAATGATCGGCATCGATGTAAATCCAATCAAAATACTCTTCTGGAAAACCGCCTAAAATTGTCGATGAATCACCTTCGTGAAGTTCGACAGTCCCATTTTCTATCCCTGCTTGCAATAGGGGATTTTGTTTGCGATCGATTTCCGCTTTAAATGCCTCGAAATTACCATCAATTAAATGCAGCTTTTGGGGCTGGGTAATAGCAAGTATTTTCTCGGCAAATCGCCCATATTGAGTGCCAACCTCTGCAACCACACTATTTTTAGGTAAACATTCCAATATTTTGATGCGACTTTCAACCAGGCGACAGTTTTTGACATGGCAATTTTGCAGTGTTGGCGAAACAAGTACCAATGGATTGTCATTAAAATTATTCCATTTCTCATTATCCCAGCCTTCAGTCGCTGCTAAAAAATTTTGTTTGTATTGCAGAAAGTCAAACATACGATCGCAAAAGTAAGAGAACTTTAATTTGAAAGTAAAGACTTCAGTCCTTACTTTTCCTATATCCTATATAATTTAACAGCAACGATTCACCGCGTCTCAAAAAAAATGCCACGCATACCTACATTAACATTCGATCGCGGAACGCTCCTACTGCACCCGCCGCCCAAAGGCCGAGACTGGGCGGATTTTGCCACGTGGGACGATCGCGTGGAAAAATTTCGCATTCGAGCAATTCACTACCGCCCGCTGGTAGAATCGCTTCAGGCCGACTGCACTAACTTCACCGACGACGCCCGCGGATACGAACTACTCGAACTCGTATCCAGCGTGGCAATGCAGCCTTACCCGCACCAACAAGAAGCCCTAGCAGCTTGGCAAGAAGCAGGAAGCCAAGGAGTAGTCGTCCTCCCCACGGCTTCGGGCAAAACTTATGTGGCCCAATTAGCCATGCAAGTCACAGGCCGCAGTACATTAGTCGTAGTACCAACTCTCGATTTAATGCACCAGTGGTACGCTAATTTGAAAGCAGCTTTTCCCGACATCGAAATTGGATTGTTAGGCGGAGGTTCGCGGGACAAAACGCCAATTTTAGTAGCAACCTACGACAGCGCCAGCATTCACGCCGAAACCTTGGGGAATAAATACGGCTTGCTGGTGTTTGACGAATGCCACCATTTACCAACGGACTTTTATCGAGTAATATCCGAATATGCGATCGCGCCTTTTCGACTCGGACTGACAGCAACACCCGATCGCACAGACGGACGCCACAGCGACTTACACTTCCTCATCGGCCCCACAGTATATAGCAAAAAACCCGAAGATTTAGCAGGCGACGCCTTAGCCGACCATAAAATAGTGCAAATCATGGTCAAACTGTCAAAAGAAGAAACCGATCGCTACAGCGAAGCCATGAACATTCGCAACGACTTCCTCAAACAGTCCAACATCAAAATATCCAGCCTCGAAGGATGGAAACAGTTTATCATGGCCAGCGCGCGATCGCCCCTAGGAAGGCGCGCCATGATTGCCCACCGCCAAGCCAAAGAAATCGCCCTTTGTACCGAAGGAAAACTGCGAATCTTAGCTCAAATTTTAGCCGAACACTCTCCCCAGCGCACCCTAATCTTCACCGGAGACAACGCCACAGTCTACCGAATTTCCCAAGAATTTCTCATCCCCACAATTACCCACCAAACCCCAGTCAAAGAAAGGCACGAAATCCTGGATAAATTTCGCAGCGGGGAATACAAAACCCTAGTCGCATCCCACGTTCTCAACGAAGGAGTGGACGTACCCGACGCCAGAATTGCTATTATACTGTCAGGTACGGGAAGCGAACGCGAATACATCCAAAGATTGGGTCGAGTTTTGCGAAAAAGCAGCGATGTAAATAAACTAGCAATTCTCTACGAAGTCGTCACCGAAGACACCACCGAAGAAAGAACATCCCAGCGCCGCCGAGGCGGAATGCAAGTTCACAAACCCCAACCAAAAACACCAATAGAACCACCACCAGCAGAATATCCAAAATTAGAAACAGTCAAACCAACACCGATTTACGGAGTCAACCGAGAGACAACCAAAAAAGCAGCAGAAACACCAGCAAAATGGGGAGATGATGATGACATTCCCAAGACAACCAAAAAAGCCGCAGAATCACCCGCAAAATGGGGAGATGATGATGACATTCCCTGGTAGCACGCCTAAATTATTCCTTCTTCCTTCGATCAACTGTCAACTGTCAACTGTCAACTGTCAACTGTCAACTGTCAACTGTCAACTGTCAACTGTCAACTGTCAACTGTCAAATGCTACCAACCGATCTACTAAGCCACCGTCAAAACGGCGAATCAATCATCCCGCTACGCCTCAAGATAGATGCTAAAAATCTCGATGCGGCTACCGAAACGATCGCCTGCTTCCAAGAATCGATCGGCAAAACCCAAGGCGAACTCGACGGACGCTTGCTAGAATTAGAAGGCGACAGCCCCGACTATCGGCTGAAACGGGGATTAGCGCACCTCCTCAAAGGCGGTTTCTCTACTTTGGAAGTCGTCAGCCCCCTAGAACCATTGGAGTTGAGACAGCGCGTATTTGCCTTGTCAGCGCGATCGACACCCAGCCCACAATCCACCCAAATAACCCTCGAAACAGTAGCCACAGAGCTCAGCCAAGACTTAAACAGAGAAGTTTTTACCCACGAAATCAAAACAGGTTTATACGCCGATTTAAACGAAAACAAAATCCTCACCGAATTTGACGCACCAACACCCGAAAACTTACTTCACAGATACAACCTTTCCCAAGTCCAAGGCATATTTTACCGAGCAAGTCAAGTTCAATTAACCGCGCACCGCAACGATCCAGGAGAATACAAACTCCTCTTTCGCTATTTAAAATTATTTCAATTAATGACCTACATCGAAGGCGATGCAGACCACGGATTTACCCTCACAATCGACGGCCCCACAAGCTTGTTCAAACCCAGCACCCGCTACGGCTTAGCCCTCGCCAAAATGCTGCCCGCACTCCTACACGTCACCAAATGGAGTATGCACTCAACTCTGCAAACCAAAGATGCTTTCAGCGGCGTTGTGAAAACAGGTAAATTCACCCTAAATTCCGACTGCGGTTTAGTCAGCCACTATCCCCCAGGCAAACCCTATGATAGTATGTTAGAAGCAGCATTTGCTGGCAGGTGGGATAGCTTAAAAACCGAGTGGAAACTCGAACGAGAAGTCGATCTAATTCCGATTCCCGGAAGCGTGATGATTCCCGACTTTCGGTTAGTCCATCCCGACGGACGAGTATTTATATTAGAAATAGTCGGCTATTGGCGGCCGGAGTATTTGCAAAAGAAATTTGCTCAAGTACACAAATCTGGATGCGACAACTTGATTTTAGCTATTTCCGAACGGCTGAATCTGGAAAAAGCCGGAGTCAATATCAAAGATGTTCCCGCAAAAATAGTTTGGTTTAAAGATAAATTGCAGCCAAAATCAGTCCTAGAAATCCTCGAATAGTACACCAATCAGTAGCAAACTTCTCTCTCCCTCTCTTCCTCTGCGCCCTCTGCGCCCTCTGCGGTTCAAACCTCTTAAATTAAATTATCCTAAAAGAACGATCGCACATTCCAACATTCTAGTAAAATAGAAACATCCCCAAAACCTTGCCACCGCGTAGTCTCACCCCCAAACCAATCAAAAAATGGTAGAAACAAGCATTGTCGAAAAAATCAAAAAGCTGTTAGCCCTCGCCACCTCATCCAACGAAAACGAATCAACCGCTGCGGCAGCAAAAGCTTCCGTTTTACTGGCGCAGTACAATCTCAGCCTCGCCGATTTAGGCCCCAATCACCAAGAAGAGATCGATCAAAGCGGAGTTGAGACAACATCCAAATTTGTCACTTGGAAAATGATCCTGTTTTCGGGAATTGCGGAAGCCAACGGTTGTACAGGTATGCGGAACAATTATAGTGGTAGTATGTTTTTGGTGGGAAGCTCTACAAATCTGATTGTTTGCAAGCACCTGTATGAATATTTGAGTTCTGCGATCGAGAAACGGGCGAAATATCGCAAAGGAAGCGGCCGGGGACTGGCGTATCTGAACGCTTTTCGGGTGGGATGCGCCACAAGGTTGCGACAAAGGCTGCTGGAACAAAAGCGGGAGATGGAGGAGTCGGGGATTCCGGGCTCGGTTGATACAGCGGCTACTCCTGCTATTGTAGTGCGATCGATGTTTGAGAAGAATGAACAGGCGATCGCAGATTATTTAGAAAGCCAAGGAGTTAAAGTCAAAACCCGAGCCGGTGCTCAAATCAGCAGCGAAGTCGGTTTTAATTCCGGTTATGAAGTAGGCGACAAAATTAGCTTGCAGAAGCAAGTGCAACCGGAAGGAGAACAAAAAAAACTTAATCAATCTCTGTGAGTTTAACTATAATTTCACAATCAACTTATATTGTTAATTGCTATGCCCTACAGTTCTTTCACCACAATCGGTAAAGTCAAGGAAGCATTTAATCTAACCACTGTAGAAGCAGTTCGTTTTTTGCCTAACATTGACCCAATTCCCCCTTCTCAAACATTGATTGCTTTTTTGGAAGAAAGCTTACCGTTAGCCTCATCTGCAAGCGAAAAAGCTCGTTCAGAAGGAATTATTTATCCTGTCTTGTTAGAAGCGAGACGAATTTTACAGCGACGAGTCAGTTTATTTTCAGGAGAAGACTTCACAGTAGATGAATCAATGGGATTAAACGGCGTGTGTGATTTTCTCTTTAGCCGTTCCGAAGAAATTCTAGAAATTGAAGCACCGGCAGTTATCATTGTGGAAGCAAAGAAATCTGACATCAGAACAGGATTCGGACAATGTATTGCTGAAATGGTGGCTGCACAAAAATTTAATGAGGCTAAGAAAAAGCCAATTCCTATCATTTACGGTTCAGTCACCAATGGCACTCAGTGGCGATTTTTGAAACTAGAAGGGCAAACAGTGACAATTGACTTGATTGATTATCCACTGCCTCCTGTCGATCAAATTTTGGGCTTTTTGGTATGGATGGCACGGGAAATTTAGCTGATTTGATTTGGACTTATGCTACTGCGTCACATCAGGTAGGGTGTATAATATAGGTAGCTGCGAATTCAAGTTAATCTATACGGGTAAAAATTTATTTTACAACTTATTTTACAACAAGGTTAAAACAGCAATTAAAACAGATAAGTGGATCATTGCTGAGGCGACATAAAGCTCCCTGTAAACTGGAATGAATTTTTTTGGAGACACTTTAGGAACTGCTTCACCATCTACAAACTCATAATATACGTCTCCGTCGGGCAACGCTAGAAATTCTTCTAAAGTGAGTTTGGTTCCGATTCCTACCATGACTCGTAGCCCTCTCGCTAATTAATTCAAATATCAATTATACAAAATTTCCCAACATTCCTCAAAAAAGACCCGGCGGTTGAAACCGCGGCTACAGAAACAAAACCCGCCTCCGCGGGTTGAAGAATAGGCGGTTAAAATTACGTTATTTCCCAACATTCCTCAAAAAAGACCCGGCGGTTGAAACCGCGACTATACAAACAAAACCCGCCTCCGCGGGTTGAAGAATAGGCGGTGAAAATTACGTTTTACATTATTCTCTTGAGTCCGCGGAGGCGGACGAAAGTTTGTGTAGACGCGGTTTCAACCCCCGTCCGATCTTTGTTTGTGTAAACGCGGTTTCAACCGCCGTCTTACTTTACTTCACCCAAGCACGATGAGCCATCAAAGCCGCAAACGGCTGCACTCCCCGCAACTGATTCGACAGCGGCAAATGACCCCTCGGCGCGCTCAAATCCCAAATAAACTCTTGCGGATACCGCGTCCAATTATTCCCCTTCTTCCACCCAATTAACGGCCACAACTTATCCCAATTCTTGCCCGAACTCAGCCAAATTTCCCGCTGTACCGAAAAGCCAAATTTGCCTTCCGAATGAACTTTCCACAGGGTATTAATTGTTTGCAAATCTGCCACAGGCAAACTTTCAACTTCCGTAAAATACAACCACTTTCTCGCGGCAGCAGTCTCGCCCGCCAACCCACAAAGTTTGTTTAAAGTCAACAGATCGGCTTCTTGAAATTCCTGTAGGGCCAATAATTGTTGCAGCGGAGTGTAGTCAATGTTAGAGTCCGATCGCAATTGCACTACTCCAGTCGGAAAATTCGCCTGCAAAAACTCCCTCGCTCTGGCAGAATCCGCACAATAAAGAATTTGGTAAGCCTTACCCATTACCGCCGTCGGTTCCTCCGACTTGCGCTCTAATAAAAATTCCATCAACACATCCCAGCCTGCATCTGCTATGTGTTGTTGCAGCAGTTGCAGTTGAGTTTTCTCTGAACCCGACCTCAACTGTGAGCGGAGTTCGGCTGTATCGGCGGCCGAGTCTAATGGAGAAGTAGAAATCGAGTCAGTCATGGGAAACTATCAGCTATCAGCTATCAGCTATCAGCAATTAGCTGAAGCCCTGGTTTTCCTCCATTGTACAATGCTACTGACTCCGATTTACTTCTCTGTACTCCGATGGTTGTGCGCTGCACGACGAGCTAACCTCGCCGCGATCGCACATTCCTCGTCAATGGGAGCGATAGCAAATAGCTTTACCCTCAGATTTTTGCGATCGCTCCCATGTAAAAGAGTTTTTCTTGAACCTAGTCGTCCACGATGGAAACCCATGCAGAGAACGAAGGCGGAAAAAAGTTGATGTCATATTCCGAGTCTTCCCACTCTTTCACCCACAGCGGTACAACGCCCGGGCGAGGAGTTTCCGCAAAGATCCGTTCCTTGGATTCGATCGAGTGAAATAGCTGTTTCAAAGTATCTCCCCGATCCAAAGCTTCGCTGAGGATGTCGTCCAACTCAGGATCGACCCGTTTGACGCGGTTTTTGTCCTCTTCAAGCCACAGAAGTTTCAAAGACTTCAGATCCCTCGGACTGAGAATGCTCTTGTAGTACACGCGCTTGAGCGTCGCTACGGGCTCCAACGAGCGTTCGATCCGGCGAATTTGCTGAACTCGCAGGTAGTGCCATTCCGCTAAACGCTTCCGTTCCGAAGGCGCGAGAGTTTCCTTCCCCGCTGAGTGTTTGTAGTCATAGTTAATCAAACTGCAAGCCATATTAGCCAGCAGGTGAATTAACTGTTTTTCTTTGGGTGTCGCCTGACGCCGTTCCTGGGTTCTTGTCAATACGCGCTGTCTGCGGGTAGTTTCGAGAGTATTTTCCATTGGGTTTTTACGAGATGAAATACGATTGTGCCAGATCCGAATCCCGAACATCAGAAGGTAAGGAAGTTCCTAGGCGGGGAAACTCCACCGACAGACTCGCCTTACCTGTTTATTTTCCCATTCACTTTGTTGAGACTTCAACTCCCCGGATTAGGTGGACTGATATTCGGCCCGAGTTTTTACCCCCTTGAGCCAAGGTGGTGGCGACAACAAATACACCACAAACACGATCGCAATCACAACCGCAGCGCCGGCGAACCACTCAGAGGGCTAATTATTTCCGGCCTTTGCCTGTCTTTACCTCTTCTTGCTCTCCATCTTCATTCGTTCCAGTGTAGTTAATGTCGGGACGACTCTCAAGAGCAGTCAAACTGCTGGTTGATGAAGATTGTGGGACGATCGCAAAAGCGCTGGCCCTGCTTGTATGGAATAAGCCGATGCCACCGGAGGCAATTACTGCTAATACTAAGATGCTGTTTTTCATGTTCGATGACCCTGATTTAACGTAGATAGACACCTTTTGGCTAACCCGATCTGTCAGAAGTGGGTTGATGCAATAGCCCACTTGTCTTCTGATAAATCTGCCTGCCATAATCAATACAGACAGGCACACCCGAAGAGCGATCGGAAACGCCGGAAGTGACGTGTTACTTATGTCCACGATCATCCACCAACCAGATTTTTTTGGGTAGTGGGGCTAAGGCCATCAGGGCGTCGATCCATCAGGGAGTTATGCCATCAGGGTGCTCATCTATCGGGTAGTTAATTCATCAGGGCGCATCTTCTACTACAATTAGCCACAAACTTAACTTTAATCGTTGAGCCAGTGGCTAGCAGCGCACTGACAGCGCTTTTAAGAATTAAACTTTTTGTGGATTTATCCCCAAAAGTTTGTTCTTAAAAATTCCCCCACGCGAAAGCCGGGGAAGTGTCAGCGGCATGGAATTCCATGCAATCTAAGTCAACTAAAAAAAACGCAGATTAACGATATCTCCCACTCAAGCAGTCCTCAGCCAAACGCTGGGGTTTTTTATTGGTAGCAGCCATTCCAGTGCTTTGACTGGACGGCATTCGGTAGCCAGCCCCCAAGGCAGAACCTTAGGCAGTACCTTAGGCAGTACCTTAAAGGCGCTGCGGTTATGAGTTTCCCTGGCAACATCATACCATCGGGTGAAATTCAAAGTATGATTGTAAAAAAATGTGAACCCAATGGCGTTTGGGCATTTTCAATCCGGTTGAGTAAAAATTCAGATGAGGATGCGAACGAGTACAAACAAAAAAGTGCCGGAGTACGATCGCCCTCCTGGCTGGATTTACGGTTGGTTGCAAAGATACGGTAAAGATTGACAATGACAACGCTGAGTTAGTAGACAATAGAGAAAGAGTCACAAAAATTTCAACCACAGTAACACCAGTTCAAAAAAAGAACGCAACTGTAGGTAAACTCCAAACCCTGGTTGAATAAGCATTGACCAATCTCAAATCTAAAATAGTATGAGCTGGCAATAATTGCAATTTGTAACTTTTCCATCGCACAGCATAGGGGCGCAGCATCTTGATGAATTCGCAGATGACAGCAGAAGTCCACTCAACCAACCAATATCAAGTCGGAGGATATTTGCCTGCCGGTGCGCCCACCTATGTCAGGCGATCGGCAGACAGCGAACTCTACCAAGGACTCAAAGCCGGACAATTCTGCTACGTATTGAGTTCCCCACAAATGGGAAAGTCCAGCCTGCTAGTGCAAACGGCCAAAAGGTTGCAAGCAGAAGGTACAGCTTTTGCCGCCGTCAACCTGAGAAGCATTAGCAGCCCAGAAATTTCCCTGGAAAAGTGGTATGGCGCGATCGTCCACCGCATCGCCAGCAGCTTGCGCCTCACAAACAGGTTTGATGCCCTCAAGTGGTGGAACGATCGCGAAGTGCTATCCCCGGTGCAGCGATTGGAGATATTTATCGAAAAAGTTTTGCTCAAGTCACTGCGGCAAAATTTAGTCATTTTGATAGATGACATTGACACCACCAACATCCTCAATTTCAGTACCAGCGATTTTTTTGCCTCAATTCGAGGTTGTTATTCTAAGCGGGCAGAGCAACCAGAATACGATCGCCTGAATTTTGCGGTTTTCGGAGTAGCAGCCCCGTCACAATTGATCCGAGATCCAAGCTGCAACCCTTTTAATATTGGACGACCAATTAATTTAAGTCGATTGCAACTAGACGAAAGTGTGTCACTAACAAAAGGATTGGCACTCAAAGCTTTTCGTCCCCAAAAAGTGCTCCAAGAAATATTTACTTGGACGGACGGTCAACCTTTTCTGACTCAAAGACTGTGCCAATTGGTGCTTGAATACGGGTCTTTTATTGGCAGAAATTGCGAAGCCCAGCAGGTGGAACAACTGCTCAAACACAGAATTATTAAAAATTGGGAAGACTGGGACGAACCCCCACATTTGACAGCAATTCGCGATCGCATTTTCTACAGCCGCTGCGATCTCACCAGGCTGTTAACGCTGTACCAGAAAATTTTGCAACCGCCCGACCCCAAAAAACCGGAAGAATTGCCAGGAGTTGCTGTCGATTATTCTCCCGAACAAATCGAATTGCAACTGTCAGGATTGGTGGTCAAATCTCATGGTAAATTAATAGCTGCTAACCTAGTTTATCAATCTGTTTTCAATCAGTTTTGGGTGGAAAAAGAACTGGGAAATCTGGCTCCCTACCGCGAGGCCTTGGCAGCATGGCTGGCTTCGGATCGCGAAGATAAGTCGCAGTTATTGACGGGGGAAACTTTGCAGTCAGCCTTGGATTGGGCGGCAAACAAACAATTAAGCCAAGAACACTATTGGTTCTTGAATCCCGGAACTTTTCAGAAAAAACCGACAGTCGCTGTCGCACAAGTTGTACAAAGCAGCCCAGACATCGGTGCAGAGAGAATTCTCACCCCGCCCTCAGATACTTTTCTATCGGGGAGCAACGAACAGATATTGTACGATCACATCGTCTCCTGCGTGGAACGAGAATCCCCCGCACAGATAATCGAGCGGTTCCGCAAACTATTTATCGACGGTATGGGCTACCCCGATCGCGAAATAGAAGCAACTTTGTACAATATCATCTCCGTCAAGCGATCGGATCGGGAGTTTAAATATATCATCCACCGCTGCTGTTACATCCCGATCAACCGTTGGCAATTGCACTCACAGCACAAATTGAGTATTGCAAATTTAGTAGCTTTATTTAAACAGACTTCTCCCCGATTCGGGATGGAATTTTACATAGTCAAGCGCTTGCAAGAACAAATAGAATTCTTTACTAAAAGTGCAGAATTCCAGACCCTAGAGCGCTTAGTAAAAGCAGTAGAACAAGAGCCACAACCGCAGAAACAAGATAGTCATGCTCCTTTGGGCGAATTGATTTGTCGCTATCCTTATTTGTACGGGCATTCTTTGCTGAGCAAGGAGAGCGTGGAGGAAGACCAGCAAACCATCAAAAAGCTGGAAAATCAAAGACAGCGACTATTTGAAAAAAACTTGTCTCAATATTTAAATTATTTGGTTGAGCCGAGAAATACAGAAATAGGAATTGTACAGCCGACGCCAAATCCCACACTTTTGAACGATGCGGAATTGCACTTAGCTGTTAGGGAATTTGCCGGGAAAGTAACAGACGATCGCAGCCACAAAGAATCGGCTCAATTTTTTTTGAGAGATGCCAGGAAAACTCAATCCTACAGCTCATTTAAAGTGGATTTATATGAATATTTGATATCATCGGTAGAACCAGAATATGGCGGTCGTCAATTTAATGATAAGTTGTACAAGTACATCAAAAATACATTTCCGGAAAACGACTCGGCGAAATTAAATAATATATTGTTAGCTCAGACTTGCAACCAGTTATTCAACTTTTTAGTAGTGGAAAATTCCCAACATCCCAACCACTACATTTTTTATGACTTAGTATACAACCTCGGGCCCAGCAGGACAATGGGTTTGCTGCTGAAAATATTACTGCTTTCTGGCAAAGTTAAACCTGAGTTGGAAAAGCGATTTTCTATTTTGTTCAATCACTATGAAGGTAAAGCTTCTGATGAAATTATGTGGTTTATAAAATCATTGGAAAATTTAAATGTGGCCTTAGTGGTAAATTTTGGGAAGACGGATTTGTCTTTGGTTAAACAGCATCTTATTTTGAATTGAAAGATCAGCATAGCGGTTTACTTCAAGTTCTATCGGGCAAATATCAGTGATATAATAAATTATGTTGAGTATACAGCAAAATTATGCCAACCCAAACGCTCACAGATTATTTCAACTTTCTCACTCCCAGCGATATTCGACTGAAAGGGACAAGAATTGGCATTGAAACAATTCTTTATGATTACATCGATTGCGGTCGCGCACCTGATGAAATTGCCCAAACTTATCCTTCCCTCACCCTCGAACAAGTTTATGCGACAATTCTGTATTATCTCCAAAATCAAGAACCTGTGAGTGATTACCTCAAAAATTGGATAGAACACGGTCACAAAATGAGAGAAGAACAGCGCCTTAATCCCCCGCCTGTTTCTGAAAAGCTCCGCCAACTGAGGGCAGAAAGAAAAGCCAAAACTAGCCCATGAACCTGCAATACCTAATTGATGAAAATGTCAATCCAATTTATCCCAATCAAATTAGGCAACGAGAACCAGAGATCGCCGTCAAAGTAGTGGGAGAACCGGAAACACCGCCGAAAGGAACTCTCGATCCAGAAATTCTCTACTGGTGTGAAGATAATAACTGTGTTTTGGTGACAAATAACCGAACTTCTATGCCAGTGCACTTAGCCGAACATATGGCGGTAAATCGTCACATTCCAGGGATTTTTATCATCAATCCTAATTTAAGCATTGGCGAAAACCTAGAAGAATTGATTTTAGCGGCTCTGGCATCCCAAGAAAATGAATATCAAGATAGAATTGTTTTTCTACCTTTCCCTTAGCAGTTATTAATGTATTCGGGAGGAAACGATTTTTTTGCATTAGTCCGATCGCAATTTTAAAAGGCGCGCTACCCTATCGGTGTACCATTAACTATATGATCAGCTATCTCAAAGGCACAGTCGCCAATATCGCCAAAGGCAGCAACCGCGTTATTCTGACTCTCGAAGTTAGTGGAATTGGCTATGACATCCAAATTTTGCCGCGCGTGACTGGCCAATTACCAGCATCCGGCGAAGTCGCCCAAATCTTTACCCACCAGCAAGTTAAGGAAGACCAAATCGTATTGTACGGTTTTGGCAGCACGGCCGAACGCGATTTGTTTCGGCAGTTGACGAGTGTTAGCGGTGTGGGTGCTCAACTGGCGATCGCCCTTCTTGATACTTTAGGAATGCAAGATTTAGTTCAGGCGATCGTCGGCGGTAACACTCGCATCCTCGCCAAAACCCCCGGCGTGGGCACAAAAACCGCCGAACGCCTCGCCCTGGAACTCAAAAGCAAACTCTCGGAATGGAGACAGGAAGCAGGTTTGACAACTTCCGTGGCCGCCGGAGTCCCCGCAGCGATTCAAGAAGAAGTGGAGATGATTTTGCTGGCGATGGGATATACTGCGACGGAAGTCTTGCAAGCGCTGCAAACCCTCAGTCAAGACAGCAACTTGGCAAACAAAGCTAATGCAGATGATTGGATTCGTGAGGCGATCGCCTATTTAAGCCGATAATCGGCCACCCAATAGACTTCTTGCAAAATTTATGGCTAACACGGGCAAGATGCCCATCCCACAATTTTTTTCCTGTGGGATGGGCTGGAATAAACACCATGGAGGGGCGTCCCGCCCATCCGACATTTTTTTTCCTGTGGGATGGGCGTCTCGCCCGTCCTAAGTAGGGCTTGCAATTGAAGTCTTTCAGCTCAAAAAACCAACCCATCCGTGTCGAAAATTTGCTCCTTCACCGTTCCGCTGTGATACTATATGGGATTGTGACAATCGTACAAAAAAAACTAAACTCAATTCATGGCTCTTACACAACAGCGCAAACAAGAAATCATGGGCGACTTTCAAACCCATGAAACAGATACAGGCTCAGCAGATGTCCAAATCGCCATGTTGAGCGATCGCATCAGCAAACTCAGCGCCCACCTGAAAATCAACCAAAAAGACTTCGCCTCCCGGCGCGGTTTGATGATGATGATCAGCCGCCGCAAGCGCTTGCTGGCCTACCTGCAAAAGGAAAATGTCGATCGTTACAAAGCATTAATTGCCCGTTTAGGCATTCGCGGCTAAACAGCACAGCGAAAATTTGCGACAATATTCAAGAATCTTGGACAAACGCCAGCAGGATTTACGCACTGATAACAAATCCGTTTCAAACCGTTGATTAACCATCAGAGTTGCGTAAACCCTCGCCAAGATTTCTTTGATAATTGTTCGAGATTTCAGGTTAAACAAAAAATATGTCCTCCGAACCACCCACCCAGCGCTTACCCTTTGAACCGGCCTCAAATCGGAAAAAAACCGCTAAAAAGCCTCCAGAAGCCGAAGCAAATCCAGTCACAGAAGAACCAAAATCAGACAAAAAGCCCAAAGCCACCAAAAAAACTGGCCCCCAGGCGCAATCCATCCCAGAAGCAGTCAGCAAACGCATGATTTCCCGCATTGCGGTATTCTGCGGCGCCCCCACACTCCTGGGAATTTCCACATTTTTTGTGAGTTATTTGATAGTCAGCAAAGGCTGGTTTGACTTGCCCAACACAGCAGTATTATTGGTAAGCATGGGCTGTTTTGGTCTAGGCGTACTGGGATTAAGCTACGGAGTCCTCTCGGCTTCCTGGGATGAAGAAGCTTCAGGAAGCACTCTCGGGTGGGAAGAATTTAATACTAATTTTGGACGGATGCGAGAAGCGTGGCGCGATGCGAAATCTAAAAGTTAGTCAGTAGTTATAGAAAACATTCGGTAAGCGGAAAACTCAGAGGCTTCAGCCCTGAGATGCAAGCGACACGGGCGGTTTTAACCGCCGTGAATCTTTCTTGATTCTTAATATTTAAAATTAGAGAAAGACGCTAAGATATAAACAAGGAGGTGAGCAAGATTGTTGACAAATTACGCTTATAAGTTGCGTCCCAATCAAACGCAAGCATTAAAAATGTCGAACTGGGTAGATATGCTGCGAAGCCTGTATAATTGGTGCTTGAATGACAGAATCTGTCAGTACAATCAGCAGTTTATCCAAGGCGATTACTGTGACATTAGAACGAAAGGCGAAGCTTCACCATTGACCTGCTTCGTAAGTAAAAGTGGCGCAACTGGAAATCCCTGGAAAAACTCTAAGATTGACAAAGAAGGTAAAGCTAGAAATCCTCGCCGAAGTGCTGGTGATATTCAAATAACAGCATTACCTGAGTTAAAAATAGCTAGACCTTGGTATTCCCAACTAGATTCAACCGTTTTACAACAAAATGTCAAACGCTTAGATATTGCCTACAAAAACTTCTTTGAAGGTAGAGGATTTCCGAAATTCAAAAATCGGAGTAACTTTACTTCTTTTACCTTCGCAATGGGAGTGAAAATCAAGGGCAATAAAATTTACCTACCAAAACTGGGCTGAATGAGGTTTTACAACTCTCGCTCAATCCCAAGTGGTTTTACTATCAAGGCTTGCACAGTTAGAAAACGCCAGAATGGCTGGTATGTTTCTATTAGAATAGAGGATAAATCTGTACCTGAATACAGCCCCAAAGCTCTCGGCAACAATCCCAAAGTAATCGGTTGCGACTTGGGACTAACTAAACTGGTTCACCTTTCTGATGGCTACCAAATTGAGAACCCTAGATTTTCAACCAACAAAAAAGCTAAACGCACTCTGAAAATTAGACAGAGACGAGTTAACCGCAAAACAAAAGGCAGTAAAAACCGCAAAAAAGCAGTCATCAGAGTTAGCAGATTCCATCAAAAGATTGGTGATAAACGCCAAGCGCACCAATGGAAAACTGCGAATTTAATAGTATTTCGTAATATTGATGTAATCGCCTTAGAAGATTTGAACATCTCTGGGATGATGCGTCGATGTAAGGTAAAAACTGATGAGGAAACCGGGAGGTTTCTCAAGAATGGGCAATCCAGAAAAAAAGGATTGAATCGCGCTATCTCTGATGCAGGCTGGGGCGACTTAGGATTAAAGATTGAGTATCTAGCTGCAAAGCAAGGAAAAATCGTAATCAAAGTTAATCCTAAGCACTCTAGCCAAGAATGCAGAAGTTGTGGACACATCGACAAATCAAATAGAGATGGCGAAAAGTTCATCTGTGTTGAATGTGGCTATCACGAACACGCCGACATTGGCGCTGCCAAAACTATCAGAGATCGAGCATCGAAAATGGTACGCGGGGACTCCGCGAAACCTGGTGTTGAACACCTAAACGCCCAAAAGATATCAGCACGCACTTGCGTGCAAACGTGCTGAGTTTGGGAACCCTAGCAGTAGGGATATTAAGAATGAAATTTCTTAAGAATCTCAGTCGCTTCAGCGCTGAGAGTGTCAATAGTCATGAATCAATAGCTTTCTTCGTCGGAAGAGGACACGGCAATGCCGTGTCCTGATATTACTTAGACACTACTAATAGTAGTCAGGTGCCCACTTCACACCCTACCAATAGAGTTTATACGTGATTTCTAGTTAAATTGACACCAATTCTACGTAAAATTCCCTACAAAATACTATTTAAGTTTTGTGAACAATTGGTTTTTTGCATAAAACTACTTAGTTGAGCTTGATATAAGTAGAGTAGTTCTCAATAATTTTTGCAGTTGATATCCTGACAATTTTTGCGAAGTTGGGGAAGCGATTAATGGGATTGGAAGGAGCCGGGGCAGCCAGTTATTTTTCGGCATTTGGCGAATGTTTGTCGGTTCCCGAATTTGTATTTGTTTTCCGTTCCCGCCGTCCGCCAGGGAATCCGGTTAACGCCATGCTTAGCTTCGGATATCAAATCCTGTGGAATCATTTACTGTGTTTGATTGAACTCCAAGGACTCGATCCTTATCAAGCTTGTTTGCATCAAACTTCCGAACGTCATGCTGCTTTAGCTTCTGATTTGATAGAAGAGTTTCGTGCTCCGATTATCGATTCTTTGGTGCTGTGGCTGATTAATTCAAAAGTCATGGATGCCACCCTCGACTTTGTTTACCGCAATAGCGGCTGTTTCTTGAACGATTCCGGCAGAGCAAAATTTCTCCATGCTTTTTTACGGCGTATGGAAGAAGAAATTCAGACTGATTCGGGCGAAAAACAGCCGCGCTGGGATTTGTTTGTGCAGCAAGTTAAGGCTTACAAGCAGTTTGTTTACAATCCACAAGTGCTGTACAAGCCTTATCGAATTTATTAGATTTCAAGACTAACAACGTATTTCTGTCATTGCGAGGAACGAAGCAATCGCCAGGTTTTGCGATTGCTGAGTGACCCTCGCAATGACATGATGGCGTTTATTTATTGCGTAATTCCTGACTTTTGGTCAAGCGGAAATTAATCATGCACTTGTACGTTGTTGTCTATGATATTCCTTGTGACAAGCGTCGCAAGAAAGTTTTTAACTTGCTTTCCGGTTACGGTACTTGGGTGCAATATTCGGTTTTTGAGTGTGCCCTATCTCAGCGTCAATTTGAGGAGTTGCGCGCTCGCCTGCGGGGACGGGTTAATTTGGATGAAGATAATATCCGTTTTTATGTTTTGTCAACGCGGGCGATCGGGCAGGTGGAAACTTGGGGTTCTGGCCCGCCGGTGACTCAACCGCCGACTTCGGTCATTGTTTAAAGTATTTTTTTTAACACTTGACAGCCAGAGAAATCTACGTTACTATGGCTCTATTGCTAGATTATAATTGTAATCCACACAAGCCCATACAAACTTGCCGTGTTAATTACTACCCAAATCTACAGCACCAGTACCTAGAAAATTGAATAGATTAAAGTAGTGTTTTAGCGCTTCAATCATTTAGCTATCCGACCGCCTCGCTAAATGGCTGAAACACCGATTATCTCGTATAGGCGGCCGTTCACTTGTCCCGTAAGGGTTTCAGCGATTTTTGAGAGCTGATTTTCGGCTCTAAGTGAGCTGAGCATCAGAGGTGGTCGGAAACGGCTTCTAGAGCCTTTACTGGGCACGGCTTTCAAAACGAGGGGTCGCAATTCACTTTTCCCCGCAAGGGGATTGAAACCAATTCACTTTTCCCCGCAAGGGGATTGAAACATTAAGCTAGTGTCTTAATTGATTGCAATAATTGTTAGGTCGCAATTCACTTTTCCCCGCAAGGGGATTGAAACTCGAATGCAAGAAATGACTGGTCAATAATTTCTTGTTGTCGCAATTCACTTTTCCCCGCAAGGGGATTGAAACTTCTTGGTTGCGGTTGTGTGTCTTTTTAATGCTTGACCAACGTCGCAATTCACTTTTCCCCGCAAGGGGATTGAAACAATACTTATTATTACCAACAGCAGCTAATATATTACCTTGTGCATCAGGTCGCAATTCACTTTTCCCCGCAAGGGGATTGAAACTAGACTTCTGATGATACTTCTTTGATTGAGAATGTAGTGCTGTCGCAATTCACTTTTCCCCGCAAGGGGATTGAAACCTTCCTTGGTCATTATGACGGGATAGTTATTACTCTTAAATGTCGCAATTCACTTTTCCCCAACAATTCTTCGTTTATTTGTTTCTCAGTCGCAATTCACTTTTCCCCGCAAGGGGATTGAAACCTCTTGAACTCTCACTAGAATTACTTGCGGAACGTCTAAAGAGAAGTCGCAATTCACTTTTCCCCGCAAGGGGATTGAAACTTATCCATTCCGTTTTATTGTTTGGATTGTAGATACTTTCGATGTCGCAATTCACTTTTCCCCGCAAGGGGATTGAAACTCGTAGTTATTTTCCGAACCACTTCTTTTTTTGTTTCGTCGCAATTCACTTTTCCCCGCAAGGGGATTGAAACAAGAACGCATCAGAGAGTTGATCTTGAATTGACTTATCTAAGTCGCAATTCACTTTTCCCCGCAAGGGGATTGAAACTTCCTTCCTTCAAACCTTTTCTTAACTTTTAGTTTATCGTCGCAATTCACTTTTCCCCGCAAGGGGATTGAAACTGTAGAAAAAACAAATTAGAGCTGACAAGTAGGGTTTCGTAGTCGCAATTCACTTTTCCCCGCAAGGGGATTGAAACTGTAAGGAATATTAGTAAATTAAAAAATTCTATAGTGTCGCAATTCACTTTTCCCCGCAAGGGGATTGAAACCTTAGATTTTGGTGATCTTTAATCACGCTAAGAATTATTTGTCGCAATTCACTTTTCCCCGCAAGGGGATTGAAACGGCTAGTTTCTCCTTGAATGGAACGTAAGGTAGTTATGTCGCAATTCACTTTTCCCCGCAAGGGGATTGAAACTGTTCGGATGCGACACGGAAGTGATTGGGCTGGACATCGAGGTCGCAATTCACTTTTCCCCGCAAGGGGATTGAAACTGCATTCCTTCTAGCTTTTGACCTCTTATCTTATATCCTATCGAGTCGCAATTCACTTTTCCCCGCAAGGGGATTGAAACCTGCTTTTAATGGGTTTCGAGCTTTCCAATCTTCTAGTCGCAATTCACTTTTCCCCGCAAGGGGATTGAAACAGAAAGTTCTTTGAACAGGTCTGTGATGGAATCTTGTCGCAATTCACTTTTCCCCGCAAGGGGATTGAAACATCATCAAGAAAAGCTTACCTTCAGTTGCTTTACGCGGTCGCAATTCACTTTTCCCCGCAAGGGGATTGAAACTTAATTCGTTATTTCTCTCTGCTAATTGACTCTGGTATTTATGTCGCAATTCACTTTTCCCCGCAAGGGGATTGAAACTTCGGATATAACGAGTATCTTTAGGAGGATGCCAAGTCGCAATTCACTTTTCCCCGCAAGGGGATTGAAACTTGAAACAAGAAGTTTCTTGCTCCCAACTACCAGAAGAAAACCTATTCAAGTCGCAATTCACTTTTCCCCGCTGAATCTCTCGCGCTGAGTCCGAGAAACCGGGTTTCTATGGCAATTGACGCATCTTCACGAGATTTTACGCAGAAACCCGGTTTCTGAGTCCCTGCGCTGAGTCCGAGAAACCGGGTTTCTATGGCAATTGACGTATTTTCACGAGATTTTACGCAGAAACCCGGTTTCTGAGTCTCTCGCGCTGAGTCCGAGAAACCGGGTTTCTATGGCAATTGACGCATCTTCACGAGATTTTACGCAGAAACCCGGTTTCTGAGTCTCTCGCGCTGAGTCCAAAAAAGTCCTTACGACAAACCAGTCGATCGCCCTTATATCTATATTTTCGGATTCCATCCGTGTCATAATGCGTGTCTTAGCGCAACACAACAGAAAAATATGATTATTGTAATGAAAGCCGGCACTCCAGCAGCCGAGATCGATCGCCTAGACGAAGAACTCCGCACTAGCTGGGGTTTGACACCAGAAAAAATCGTCGGGCGTTACAAAACCGTCATGGGTTTAGTCGGCGACACCGTTGAGCTCGAACCGATGCAACTGCGGGAAATGAGCACCTGGATTGAGGAAGTGCTGCGGGTGGAAAAACCCTACAAACGCGCTTCTCTGGAATACCGCCAAGGTGAACCCAGCGCCGTAGAAGTTGCTACTCCTTTGGGAACTGTGACGATTGGCTTAAATCACCCGATCGCAGTTGTAGCAGGCCCTTGCTCGGTCGAAAACGAAGAAATGATTGTCGAAACGGCAATGCGCGTCAAAGCTGCTGGCGCTCAATTTCTGCGTGGTGGAGCCTACAAACCGAGAACTTCCCCCTACGCTTTCCAAGGCCACGGCGAGAGTGCTTTGGGATTGCTAGCTGCGGCGCGGGAAGCTAGCGGTTTGGGAATTATTACCGAAGTTATGGATGCGGCCGACTTAAGTGCGATCGTAGAAGTAGCTGACGTGGTACAAGTCGGCGCGAGAAATATGCAGAATTTCTCGCTGTTGAAGAAAGTCGGAGCTCAAGACAAACCAATTTTGCTGAAGCGCGGCATTTCCGCCACCATTGAAGAATGGTTGATGGCTGCCGAGTATATCATGGCTGCTGGCAATCCGAACGTGATTTTGTGCGAGCGCGGAATTCGCGGCTATGACAGGCAGTATACGCGGAATACGCTGGATTTGTCGGCGGTTCCTGTGCTGCGAACCTTGACTCACTTACCTGTTATGGTTGACCCCAGTCACGGCACCGGTTGGGCGCAGTTTGTACCTTCGATGGCCTTTGCGTCGATCGCCTCGGGTACAGATTCGCTGATGATAGAAGTGCACCCGAATCCCAAAAAAGCCTTGTCTGACGGGCCGCAATCGTTAACACCGGATCAGTTCGACAAGTTGATGGAAGAATTGGCGGTGATTGGTAAAGTCATGAAACGTTGGCCGCAACCTGTGCCAGTTTTGGCGTAGAAAGATCAATCAGTAGGTCATCAAAAACCGTAGTATCTACAAGGTACTATGGTTTTTTGCATTTACGCTCTACTCAGTGAGTTATATCGTGTGGGATCAATTACCCGCAGTAAGATTAGTTCGTAGTGCGGACTTCAGTCCGCTTTCATGGAGCGGACTTCAGTCCGCAGTTTGCTGTTTTTGTTTGTGATTTTACTGCTAAAATTAATGTTGATGTTGTCTGTTTGTAATCTTCTACTATAGCCTTTCTCAAATAAGTCAGGTATGCTCTATACCCCCTATGTCCTATGCCCTATGCCCATGCCTGACGATCACCGCACTGTTACTGAGAAAGGCAATATCACGCCAGGTAAATTTAATATGTTTCTCATCAACTTTTTCATGTTTTATTCCTGCAAAACTTGGTCGTGAACTCTTTATTAAAAATTTAGCACAATAAATACGGAAGAACCCTGTTTTTTAACAGCACGAGCGATTAAAGGTGCTTTCTTTTCTAATCCTTCTAAATTAAGTTCATTTTCTCGATACATCCGATACCACTCCTGACGTTGTTCAATCACCCATTCACTATTCTGAAGCTGTAACTTTTTGAGAGTAAATTCTGCTCGATCGCGATCGCCAGCAGGAACCGCATCAGTCAAAACCAACTGACAAGAAGGTAGGATAATCTCAAACCAATTATCTTCTACTTCAAACGGATCGAGAATTTGTCGATCGTAAGTTCCTTTGCAGCTATTTACCCGTTGCAAAGCATAGCGATAGTTTTTCCATTCATAAATCAAATGGCGGTTTTCTGGTTTACTTTTACTCAAATAATGATCCACAGTACCCATCCGACTCGGTATGTGCATCACCGAATAACCACAAAGATTGTGGAACTCTTTAGCTAATTGAGGTTTGAAGCTAGACCAAAAATCTTTTGGTTCTTTACCGGGATTTTTATCTAACCAATGATTCCCTGCTTTTCGCACCTGTTCCTCAAAATTCGTTGGTTCCGGTGGCGGAGTAAATCGCATCATCTTTACTCTACCTCGGTGCTGACAATCCATCGAGGCCAGAAGCGATCGTGTTCTGGTAAAACTCGCAGGAGTTCCTGATGAATTTGCTCTTTAGTTCTCAGGTATTCAGGAAAAGTTTCCATGCTGTCTCCTCGCATGAAGGTATATGCTGCATCAATCGCTATTTCTGCTTCGCGAGAACGCGCTTGTTTTAATCCAAAAATATCGGAAGTTAGCCACCCCACAGCATCCCCATGTTTTGTCCAAGGAACTTGATTAAGAGTTACATCTTTACCATGTAACTCAAACAAAAATAACTTATCTTGTTCCTCATCAAATTCAGGCTCGATTGAGGCAAGTACAAGAGGAGAATGAGTGGTCGCTATTAACTGAACTTGCATTTCATTTTTAAGACTTTTAACTACTTCTAATATCGCAGGAAGAATCGATCGTTGCCAAGCTGGATGTAAGTGAGCTTCAACCTCGTCTATTAAAAAGACTATTTGATCGATAGGTTCTTTCTGTCGTAACTTAGCTGCTTCGATATGTTCATGCCACGTCCACATTAGTATGTAAGCAAGTCCTAAAATTCGTTTTATTCCTGCTGATGCATAGATAATAGGCACATTTCCATAAGGAAAATTTAGCGTAGGAATATCACGGGTATCTTCTATAGAAACCCGTGTGGGCTTCCCAGGTTCCATCAATTCATCTTCATGAGAAGAAAGTTTTCTAATCATAGAAGAGAATATTTCAAATGTAGACTCTTCTCGCTGTCGTTGCCAATTGACCCAATCGTGAATTAAACCATTACATAGAACTTTATTATCGGTTCTTAAGCCATTCCAAAGATGATCGGAAGTAAAGTTATAGATACTGGACTGTTGACGAACCGGGTCAAAAACTGAAAATCCACCATCAACACGGACATAAATAATCAAGCTTCTTAACAAGGGAGGTACTCGCAGATTCAGCCATTTCTCATTTGAAAAACTAAAAAGGCTACGATATTCCTCAGAATCTCTCTCATGGCTCAACACAGAAGTAATTTCTGGTGTTTTCCCTTCTACCTGTTGAGGCCAAGCAGGTCGATCAACCCAGTTTCCGGTTAGTCCCCACCAAGCAATATCTAGCAAAAAAGTTTTACCAAGACCATTGTCTCCAGTAAACAAATTGATTCTTTCGCCGAATTCAACATCGAATTCTGGAGCTGTTCCCACCCATTTTAGGTGAAGTTCTTTCAGCATCTTATGGTGAATAGATCCATCAAATTCTAAGTAGTATTCAGAATCAGATAATTGATACAGACGGATATAGTCTCTACCATAGGCTTGAAGTGTCTGGCTTGTAACAGGTTCAAATTGTTTCAGGACACCACTTTTTTCTAGCTTGCCTTTAATCCAACGTCCTAAAATTTTTAAATCATCTTTGGATCTAAAGTTTTTGTGATTTGCTCCTTGAGTTTGGCAATCAAATGTTAAACCATCATCTGTATGAGCGAGAAAATTACCTTTTGGATAGATAGGATCGCTTATTGTTTTTGAATCCACAATAAGTTCAACTTCGTACCAATCTCTTGGGATAACTTTACCAGATTTATTCGCGCGCCCTTTGCCAAAAAAAGTATTGAGATTTGATTGCTGCTGTTTATCAACTCTTGATAATGATATGTCCACATAGGGTGTTTCTGGAGTTATGGTAGGTATGGACATTAAGTCACCTCACTTGACTAAACATTAATCGTAAATTGTAATTGCTGTTGAGAAGCCTCTGATTCTGCGTGTTCTAATCGTTCTTTAATTGACATTAATTGCAATTTTTTATTTAAATTGTATAAATCGATTTTCTGATAATCCTCTTGAAATAAGGGAATCAGTGATTCCACAACTTCAACTATGCCATCGGGCGGAACTGCATTGCCAATTTGTCTTCTTACTTCAGTAATAGAACCTTCAAAAACAAAATCATCGGGAAAACTTTGCAACCTGGCTCTTTCCCTATTTGTCAATGAACGGGGTTCGGGATAATGATATCCCCAAGTACCGCCACCACCACCAGCAATAATTGTAGCACAGGGTTTATCTGGATGAATTCGCCGATAAACGTGGCTGATCATGCCTTTCACATAGTATGGACTATCTTTGGGAATATCAGTAAAATTCCCTCCCGGTTTGATGCGACTCAAAATTTCAATGGTTCGTGGCTGAATTTTCTGATGTTCTTGATTATATTTGACTTTTTCGACATTTTTGAGTGCTTGGCCGGCAGTTCGATAAGGATAATTGCGATTTTCACCGTATTTTGGCTGAGGATGTACAAAGTTAAATCCTGTATCCATGCGAATGCCAACTAATAATACTCTTTGGCGAAATTGGGGGACTCCGTAATCCGCAAAATTGTATAGTTTTGGTTTGACCAAGTAGCCGGGAGCGATACTTTCAAAGTCGGAAATTATTTGTTTGATTGCTTGATAATTATTGGCGCTTAATAAGCCTTTGACATTTTCTGCTACAAAAGCTTTTGGCTGTTTTTTATTAACAAAATCTAGAAAGTATGTGTATAAATTGCCTCTGGTTCCTTCCAGTCCTGGACGTTTCCAAATCATGGAAAAGTCTTGACAAGGAAATCCTCCTATACATATGTCTGCATCTGGAACTTGGGTAATGTCTATATTTTCTATGCTGTCGTTGACGATGACATTGGCGATATTTCTGCTGAATGTTTTGCAGGCGTATTTGTTGGAGTCGATCGCCCAAACCACCTCAAATCCGGCTTTGTGGAATGGCAAATCCATGCCGCCACAACCTGAAAACAATGATATCAGTTGCGGTTTGGTTTTCCAGGCGATCGGCTTGAGACGTTCGATTAACATATTAGTTCGCAGTAGGACAAGGGCTGGCTGAATGCCGGCACCACAAGATAGTAATTATACCAAAATATAGTCGAATTCGACTATATTTTGATAATTTCATTCTTCATCGTCTAACTCGATCCCAGCTTGACGCAATTTTTCTGCTAGTCTTTGGGCGCGGACACTTTCGCGATCGGCCCGCTGACGTTCTTGTTCTGCTCGTTCCTCCGACCACAACAATAACTCGCCTGCTGCATTCCACCACCTCAGCCAACAGCCTGTTCTCCCTTCGTGGGTTCCTTCCCAAATACCTAAAAATAGGTCTAATCCGGGTATCCAATAACGCCCGTTTTCATCTGTTTTTTGTAAGTTATAGTGCTCTGATTCCAAAGCATAAACTTCTAAACGAGCTGTTTTTGCTCGGAATATGACGTATCTCGGTACTTTGATTACTTGCTCATAAAAAAACCATTTTCCCACCCGTGAGGTAAATTCTACAGAGTATTCTTCTCCGTAGGTTTCTGAGAGAAATTCCATCACGATTTGAGGAATTGTCCCTTCTGTATGCGGCGTGTAACTGCGGCGAACTTGCGAGACATTTTTGGGATTTACGGGTTTGATGTACATCCAGTCGGGCGCTTTGCAAATAGTTCGCTGTTCGTCGGTGGCTGCTTCTGGGAAACTTATGCCGGCACAAAGGGCAAAGTTGGAAACTATTAAGGCATCCTGGATTAATTCGGGAAATTCTGTTAGTGGCTGGCGTAAAGCTGCGGCTAACAATGGTTGGCTTTCATCTTCCACGGGGTCATCTGGTAGTTGGAAATCTTCTGGTAGTAGCGGCCAGGTGATTGTGAGCGTAGTAAGGACTTTAGTCCTTATCTTCAGAGATTGAGGACTAAAGTCCTTACTACGAACCTTAAGAGTTTACTTTTCGATTCGATCGCCCTACACAGCTTTTATCTTCTGTTTGAGCTCATCTGTCATGGCTAGCAGTTCAGATTGCCCGATCGCACTTTGTTCGCCACTCGCCAACCACTTCAATTGTACAGTCTCGCTTTCAGCTTCCGCATCCCCCAAAACCAAACACGCAACTGCACCACTTCTGTCAGCTCTTTTAAACTGTTTCCCGAAAGCACTGCCGCTCAAATCTATCTCTACACTAAAGCCAGCACTCCGCAATTTTTGAGCCAACAATATTGATTGCTGTTCGGCTTTATCGCCCCGGGATACCAAATAGAAATCCAACTGCGGAACGGGCAAAGGTTGCAACTTTTGCAGCAGGAGAAACAACCGTTCCATACCCATAGCCCAACCGACTGCCGCCGTATCCGGGCCGCCCAATTCCTTGACTAAACCGTCGTAGCGGCCGCCCCCGCAAACTGTGGCTTGCGCTCCCAAATCCTCGGAGATAATTTCAAAAGCGGTGTAGGTATAGTAATCTAAACCGCGCACTAATCTTGGATTTAACTGATAGCTAATTCCTAAACTTGTGAGCATTTGCTGCACTTGCTCGAAGTGATCTCGCGATTCCTCACCCAAATATTCCAAAATGCTCGGCGCACCAGCAACAATTTCTTGAGTGCGCTGATTTTTGCTGTCCAAAATCCGCAGCGGATTGCGAGTCAAGCGATCTTGGGAATCCGCATCTAATTCGTCTTTGTACGGTGTAAAATAATCAATCAACGCTTGCCGATAATTTTGTCTGTCTTGCTTATTTCCGACAGAATTGATATCGAGGCGCAAATTTTTTAAGCCGATCGCTTGCAGGATATCACAGGCGATCGCAATTACCTCGACATCTGCACGGGGATCTGCACTCCCCAATACTTCCACGCCAATTTGAGTGAACTGTCGCTGTCTGCCTGCTTGGGTGCGTTCGTAGCGAAACATCGGCCCAGTATACCACAGACGCTGCACGTCACCAGCCGCGTACAAACTGTTTTCAATAAAAGCTCGCACTACTCCGGCGGTGCCTTCTGGGCGCAAAGTAGTCGATCGATCGCCCTTATCTTTAAAAGTGTACATTTCTTTGCCCACAACATCGGTAGCTTCGCCGATGCCGCGTTCAAATAAAGATGTTTGTTCAAAAATTGGCGTCCGAATTTCTCGATAAGCCGCTTTTTTTAAGATATTTCTAGCGACTTCTTCTATATTTTGCCAATATTGAATTTCAGCGGGCAAAATATCCCGCGTTCCCGGTAAAGTTTTAATTGTACTCATGAATGTTAGTCAGTTGTCAGTTGTCAGTTGTCAGTTGTTGGTTGTTGGTTGTTGGTTGTTATTTGTTATTTGTTACTCGTCATTTTTGAGCTCGTGATTTTTATTTGTGACTTCGTATTTATTGCTGTTTGGCTTGAATGACAAACAACCAATAACAAATAACCAATAACAAATAACTAATAACTATTGACTTAATAATTCCCAAGCTCCGTAGCGATCGCCATAATAAGCCAAAATGCGATCGACCCGCTCGCGGCAGGCCAAATCGAACCCATCAGGATACTGTATCCACAAACCCCCAACTTGGCTGTCGCTGTAATCAAACCGCTGCGACTGCTGCGGAATCAAACCGGTTTCCACCCCTTCAACTTGACGCAAATGGGCTGCCACTTCGCGATACACCGCCAGCGGCAATCCCGGGCATTGAATTTGATAGCGGAGTTGTTTTTCTTGTGCCGTTTGCATCATTTCTTTGCCTGTCCCCAACCATAACCCCTATTTAAGATACTTCTTTATCGATCGGCCCCGGTAGAGGGCAGCAGTTAATATTCTCCATACATACCTTCCCCCACTGCAAAGCCCAGCGCACCAGCGAAACTCGATTGTCAGCGGGCGTCTTGTTCAAGATATTGCTAATGTGGTTGTCAACAGTACGCTTGCTAATCTCTAACTTCTCAGCAATTTTCTCATTGGTCAATCCCGCCGCTACTAACTCTACCACTTGCAATTCTCTGTCCGACAGGGTGACAGGGGTGCCAGAGACGCTCCCGTTCATAAATTTTTCCTATGTGTGCATATTTACCTATATACAATTCTAGAGGATGAGGGATCTAGTATGAAGAGAAAATTAAATTGGCTCTGGCACGGATCACCAACTCGCTTGCAGAATCGCAGCAAGATGTGTAAACCCAGCCTTGCACGTGGGGTAGCGGATGCTAGATTTACCTGCGCGCACTGGAAATCCGCGCCCAAAAAACCGCAGATGTTGGCACGTCAAACTACTGATACGCCCGCGCTGTACTTGTGCGTTGAGCGGGTAACTGCCACTATCAGTAAGTCTGATATTATAGGAGCAGCTATTACAAAATAGCTGGCAATTTTCCCTACTGGGAATCTAGGTAGAGATAATTATTGACCAGTCTGGTGCTAGTCTAAAATCTAAAATCTAAAATCTAAAATCTAAAATCAATATGACTTATCCTCGCGTTTTGTGTCTGGGTGAAATTTTATTTGATTGTTTAGCAGACAAACCAGGAGTATCTCTAGAAGAGGTAGAATCTTGGACGGCATATGCTGGCGGTGCTCCTGCTAATGTTGCCTGTGCTTTAGCTAAATTGGGGACGGCGGTGGGATTTATCGGTGCTGTAGGTGGGGATGAATTGGGGGAGTCTCTGGTGCAGGTATTGCAAGAATCAGGGGTTGATATCGCTGGAGTGCAACGCCATCCGACTGCGCCGACGCGGCAAGTTTATGTCTTGCGGAATGAAGCGGGCGATCGATCTTTTGCCGGTTTTGGTAAAATGGATACTGCGGATTTTGCCGACACCCGCTTCCAGGCTGCCCAAATACCCGAGGCGCTGTTTGAAAATGCGGAGTTTTTAGTGCTCGGCACTTTAGAATTAGCTTACCCTGAAAGTCGAGAGGCGATCGCCAGAGCGATCGAACTAGCAGAACGTTACGACGTTAAAATTATACTTGACATCAATTGGCGTCCGGTGTTTTGGCCAAATCCAGACGAAGCAAAAGCACCCATCATACAACTATTAAAAAAAGTAGATTTTCTTAAGTTATCTGACGACGAAGCCGAATGGTTGTTTGGAACTAGCGACGCTGGAGCTATTACCTACCGTCTCGATTCTGTCGAAGGCGTTTTGGTGACGGCGGGCGATAAAGGTTGCGGCTATTGTCTCTCGCAAAATGAAGGAAAAATCCCCGCTTTTGCAGTAGATGTTGAGGATACAACAGGTGCCGGCGACGGGTTTGTTGCTGGTTTTGTGCGGCAGTTGTGCAAGTATGGAATTAAGAATTTAGCAGATCCAGAAATTGCCCAAAACATTGTAACCTATGCCAGTGCCGTGGGTGCGATGACAGCGATGAAGCATGGGGCAATTGCAGCGCAACCAACTGCGGCTGAAGTAGAAGCTTTCTTGTATTTGTACAACAAAAATTAGCACACCAAACCTCTATAGGTTCGTAGTGAGGACTTTAGTCCTCCGAAAGAAGGACTAAAGTCCTCACTACGAACCTGTTTTATTTTGAGATTAACCGCACATCAAATAATTTATAATTTGGCGGACAATTACCTCTAACGGCTGCGAAGCATCTATAATAATTGCATTTTCAGGTTCTTCGAGAGTAGCGAACTGACTTGACAGCAAGTCTGCTTTCATGTAGTGATTTTCGCGAGTTTTTAACCGGGCTGCGAATAGCTCAAAATCACCTTTGAGATAAACTATTTTCATTCGCTGCTTGTCTCGAAACAGCATTTCGCGGTAAGATGCTTTGAGGCCAGAACAAGCTAACACGACATTTTTATTTTCCAACAGCCACCTGTCTATTGTACCTTGCAAGTGCAACAGCCAAGGCAGGCGATCGGCATCTTCTAAAGGAATGCCCCGACTCATTTTTTCTATGTTTCCTGGCGGGTGAAAATCGTCGGCATCGCTAAAATCCCAATTGAGAGATTCCGCTAGCAACTTGCCAACAGTAGTTTTCCCCGAACCGGAGACTCCCATCACCATAATAATCATCGCGCCCCTTTACCGAATACTTAGGATTCGATCGAGTTGTGCGATCGACAAACCGAGTTTCTCAAGTTTTCCGATCGCTCCTGCACCAGAAAAACTTCAAGAAACCCAGTCTATTTCTAATTCTAGATCAAATTTCTTCCATAGTCGGTCTAATGAAATTATAAGCCAAAACACCGATAATTCCACCAATCACCGGGAATACAATAAACGCCCACAACTGTTGGATTGCCCATGTTCCTTGAAAGAGTGCCACACCAATACTTCTAGCCGGGTTGACGGAAGTATTGGTGATGGGAATTCCGACTAAGTGAATCAACACCAACATCAAGCCGATCGGAATTCCGCCCAAACCGACAGGATATTTGGGATGGGTAGTACCCATGATGGTAAATAATAGAAAAGCCGTCAGTACAATTTCCGTCAAAGCTGCTGCCAAAAGTCCGTAACCCGTGGGAGAATGTTCTCCAAAACCGTTAGACGCAAATCCCGAAGCCGCCGCATCAAAACCAGGTTTTCCTGATGCTATCAGATACAAAACAAGACCGCCTAAAATTCCGCCGACAATCTGACCTCCTATATAATAAGGAAGCAAAACAGCATCGATCAGTTTAGCAACTACTAAGCCGATGCTTACCGCTGGATTGATGTGGCATCCAGAGATAGGCCCGATCGTATAAGCCATGACTAAGAGGGACAAGCCAAAGGCGATCGACACTCCCAAAAAGCCGATTTTGTCTCCAGCTAAAACTGCACTGCCGCATCCACCTAATACCAGCACAAAAGTGCCTAAAGCTTCAGCAACTCCAATTTTTATCTTTTTGTTCATGCTCACACTCTCTAAAGTTTTAGGGTTAATTATGCACCCTGACTAACCTGCAAGTCTAAAAGTTAGAGTTACAAATTGTTTCCACCAGCGCAATCATACTAATAGAAACCTTTAGCAATGTCTAACTCTAATTTCTAGAAATTGTATAGATTTAACTGAGATTGCGGAATTTGAAATCAATAAAGTCTGCTCAAATTTACTACCTTATGCAAAGAATGTCAACACTTAGCTGATTTTTTGTATCAATTGTGCGATTTAATTGTCAACACTTAGATTTTTTGTATAAATTGTGCATCTAGTAGTTATTCAATTCAGAATAATTTACTTGGGTTATTGCCTAAGTTTGCGATCGCGATTTTACTGATTGTTGCTGTGCAAGCCGATCGCACTTACAGCTAAAACATCCGCGCCAACAGGCTTAAATTCATCCCGTAGGGTATACCACAAGCACCTTCTGGGGTTGTGGCACACCACACACAAACTACTTTCTAACGCAGGAATTCGCGCGGATCTGTGACGTGTCCAGTCAGCGCCGAAGCCGCCGCCGTGTAAGGCGAAGCTAGATAAACTTGTGCTTCTTTGTTCCCCATCCGGCCGGGGAAGTTGCGGTTAGTTGTAGACACGCAAATTTCCGGTTCGTTCATCCGCCCGAAAGTATCTTTTGGCCCGCCCAAACAAGCGGCGCAAGAAGGTGCGGCTGGTTCGATGCAGCCGGCTGCTAAGAAGATTTCCGAAAGCGTTTGACCGTCGTATTTGGTGACAAATAAATCTTCGTAAACTTTCTGAGTTGCCGGTACTAAATACGTCGGAACTTTGACTTGATTTCCTTTGAGAATGCGGGCGGCACTCAAAAAGTCGGAGGTTTTGCCGCCCGTGCAGGAACCGATGTAAACTCGATCGATCTTGACATCGCTGCAATTGCGGGCCAAGTCGCGGTTGTCGGGGGAGTGCGGTTTGGCGACGACTGGTTCTAATTTGCTGACATCGTAGGTGCGATCGCTATAAAACTGAGCGCCCTCATCGCTGTAAAATGCCTCAAACGGCACATTAGTGCGAGGATTAACGTAATCAAACGTGGTTTTGTCCGCAGCCACCGTGCCATTTTTGCCACCAGCTTCAATCACCATATTGCACAGCGTCATCCGTTCTTCCATCGTCAAACGTTCCACTGTATCGCCCGCAAATTCCATCGATCGATAGTTAGCACCGGCAACGCTGATATCGCCTATAATTTGTAAAATCAAATCTTTTGCTAACAAATAATCTGGCAATTCGCCGTTGAGCACAAACCGCATCGTCGCCGGCACTTTAATCAGCAATTTGCCGGTTCCCATGATAAAAGCCGCGTCGGTATTGCCGATACCGGTGGCAAATTGTCCGAAAGCACCGGCATTGCAAGTGTGGGAATCTGTACCGAAAAGCACTTCGCCCGGGCGCGTGTGGCCTTCTTGGGCGAGGGCGATGTGGCAAACTCCTTTATAATCGGGGTTAGCTTTGAAGTTCGATCGATCCGTGATGTCGTAAAAGTATTTTATCCCTTGTTCTGCGGCAAAATCGCGGAGAATATCGACGTTGCGGTTAGCGCGTTCATCGTTAGTGAAAATGTAGTGGTCGGGAATTAAGACGATTTTGTCGGGATTCCAGACTTTAGCATTATCGCCGAATTCCTTTTTGAATACGCCAATGGTGCCCGGCCCGCAGACATCGTGGGTCATCAATACGTCTGTTTCTACCCAGATGTTGTCTCCGGGCTCGACTTTGGTGCGGCCCGATGCTTTGGCCAAGATTTTTTCGGTGATGGTCATTCCCATAGTGCGATCGCTCTTTTTCGTGAGATGCTACAAGTGTATTGTAAGCGAAACATTCCCTGTTACCGAGGATACTGACGCAGGAAGATGTCTCGGATGTACTTCCAACTTGAGAGAAGCGTCCAGTTCGATCGCAGTTTTCTATTGCATCTAATACAAATTGTAGGGCGAGCAATCCCCACCTTACGAAATTATGCGTAATGTTATGTGTTGTTAAATAATTCGAGTTAATTATTAAAAGGTAAATTATATTGGACATCGACCTAATTTAAATATTCAGTTTGGGTACGACCAAAACTTTGTAATATTTTGCGTACAGGTCGCCAGGAGAAATTACGATGAATTGCGAAAAAGTTCAACATTTCAAAGTGTAGCATAGCGCCGATCGCCTGCCGGAATTCATACCGATCGCCAAAACCACCCGATCGCCCAAAACATCCGCTGCGGGAATTGCGATCGGCACTCTGCTCATCCTGTTAGCACCGCCAGTTCAAGCTGCTAATCTAACATTCGTCTCTGATTGCCAATCATTATTGCTCTTTAGACGTGTAGATTAAAGAGGGCCGGGGCCCAACTACGTACCTATACAACAAATCTGATTGCTAATCATTATTGCTCTTTAGACGTATAGATAAAGGAGGCTCAAGCCCAACTACGTACCTATACAACAAATCTCATTACCAAGGATTGCCAATCATTCTAAAAGCCGCCCAATAGTAGGGATGAGAAAAATTCCGAGTCCCTGTCTTTGTCATTTCCGGAGGTAGCTGCACATTACCCACAGAAGTCCGCAATATTCCCCCTTCAATCCGCACCTGTTGGCGCAACATTTCTAATTGCGCTTGCCGCAAGGCCTCAGCCTTCATCGGAGCAGTTTTCAACTGGCCGTAAAAGTCCGCCATCAATCCCAAACTGCCCTCGTCGCTGACATACCAGAGAGTCGCTAGAGCCGATTTAACCCCTGCTTGCACGGCTAACCCGCCAAAGCCCAACTCGGATTCTCGATCGCCCACAGCAGTCCTGCAAGCACTTAAAACCAACATATCCACCTGTGGACTGCCCCATCCCATGTCCCGCAACTGATTCAAACGCAATTTAGTATCCCACAACTGAATAAAGGATTCGCTGGGGTTTCCCGATCGAAATTCGGCGTGAGTAGCCAAGTGAATTCTCCCAAAAGGGTACTGCTGGCGCTGCGATTTCAAATTTGCCAGAGTGAAAGCTTGGTTCAAGAAAGACTTACCGGGCGACTCCTGCGGGATAATTGTCGAAACTTCTATTTCCACCGCAGGTAAAGGACTCATATTGGGAAATTGTGATGCCCCCATTGCCAGAACTTGCGTATTTGGCAACTTAGTGGTGCTGGTATCTGTCAAACTCAGACTCGGCATTGAGCCGACGCTGTAACGCTCTATCAGAAAGCCTTTCCCGTCATGTAGCGCCGCCATCGGTATCGATCGCAACCCCATATCCGCAATAAAAGATAAATTCTGAATACCTTTGGCTTGTAACTCTGCCTCGATCGGCGCTATCATCCACTGGTAAAGCTGCTGAGCGAAGGGTAAATAAGTTTTAGTATTGCGCTTTACCGGATTAGTCAGTTCGTTGCGAAATTTCCGAATAGTTTCCATTACCTCGGCGCGAGAGGTTCCAGCGATCCGCACGCGAAAGGGCGCGCTATCGGGGGCGATTACCATTACTTCGAGTTCGTCAGAGCTTTTAATTTGCTGTTCTACGCGCAACAGCGGCGAACTGTTGTAAGGTCGATCGAATGTAGAACCATTGGGTACAAAGCTCATATATACGAGAGCTGGTTTCATACCTGTCCCTTCTGCGACGCTGCGAAGAATTTTTTGAGACTCTTCCAGGGTGATGCGTTTATTGGTTGGTGGCAAATTCAGGTAATCGACAAAGTCCCTGGTAAATCTGTTTTCTACCGGAAAAATAATGGCGCTGGGGTTAACTGGCAAGTTGGAAACGTCAATAATATTCGGGGACGCGCGACGTGAATTAGGCTGTTGCAATGAACTAGATATCTGGTTTTGCTGTTGCAAGCTGGCAGAAAATAAAGGATTTGTGCTGGGAAGCCCGTTGCTGGAGGGCGCCGGAGCGAGTTCCGGTGTCGGTATCGGTGCGAGATTGATTGGTGCGGGAGCAGGAAGAATTTGATTAATTGTTGGTGCGAGCGACAAATTCGAGTTCGATGCTGGATTTTGATTAATTGGTGCGATCGGCAAATTCGAGTTCGGTGCTGGATTTTGAGTAATTGGTGCGATCGGCAAATTCGAGTTCGGTGCTGGATTTTGAGTAATTGGTGCGATCGGCAAATTTGAGTTTGGCGCTGGATTTTGATTAATTGGTGCGATCGGCAAATTCGAGTTTGGCGCTGGATTTTGATTAATTGGTGCGAGCGACAAATTCGAGTTCGGCGCTGGATTTTGATTAATTGGTGCGAGCGACAAATTCGAGTTCGGCGCTGGA
>NZ_JAEQCB010000076.1:0-59722 GCF_020738785.1 Microcoleus sp. PH2017_05_CCC_O_A
AGCGGCTGCTGTTAAGAAGCAAGTGGAAGTGACTCCCAAAGAAAAAAAGCGCTTGAATGTTCAGATGGATGAGTTATGGTCATTCGTTGATAGTAAAGGAAATCAGCAGTGTGTCTGGCTGGCATTGGATGCCCAGACTAGGGAAATTGTTGGTGTACATATTGGAGATCGTAGCGCAGTATCGGCTCAATCTTTATGGAATTCAATGCCACCAGTGTACCGTCAATGTGCAGTAATTTATACCGATCACGCTTTGTGCTTATGATTCTGTATTGCCCAGCAAACGTCATCACGCCGTGTAGATAAAGATAGTGGTTTTACTAGCTATATCGAGCGCTTCAACTGTACTATTCGACAACGAGTATCAAGGGTTGGTAAGAAAGAGCTTAGCCTTCTCTAAAAAATTAGAAAATCATATTGCTGCAATTTGGCGCTTTGTACATCATTACAATGATAATTTACAACTCTAAATGTCTACTTTTATTTGAATTCAGTTTTATTCTGTCGATCCTTTCCTTCAGGGCACTACCGGCACGGTGATGCCTTGCAGGGTAAGGCGGCAAAGACGCTGGCTGATGCAATCTTAGATCGTGACGAGGATTAGATGTTAGATGTCAGTGAATTGACGTGTCGTGACAGTTACTGAGAATTAGCTGAGAATCGGCTGAAAGATCTATACCCAAAAATTCAGGAAATTATTAAGTTCATTTCAGGCGTGCTTAAAAAACCATTGCGATGATACTAATAACCCAAGTTGCTAGTAGCATTTTTCGAGTGAGAAGTTGGGATTTTGGGAGCATCTATGTTCCCCAGTCCGCCAGTCGAAAACGAACTGCTAACTGACGTTAATAGTCGATCTTCTGCTGTGGATTTATTTTTATGAATGCCAACGATCTATTCTTGCTATTGCATCCTTTTTTCGCCGTTGCCGTAGTTTTCCCCCTCATCGGCATGGTAGTGAGAATGGCATGGCAAACCCGCCAACGACGGCTAGCTGTGGCAACTGGTGGGAAAAGTCAAATTCCTGGAGTTGTAGGCAAAGAGCACGTAGATTTGGGTCGATGGCTGAGCGGCTCGGTTGTAGTGCTGTCCTTAATTGGACTGGCACATCCGATCTTCTCAAAAATACTCGAACAACAAGCTTGGATTAAAGAACCATTTCGGGTGGTATTTATCCTGATGATGTTCGTCGCCACTAGCGGAGCGCTGTTCTTTTTATATCGATCGAGCGAAAAGATTTGGCTGGGCATATTTGCGACATTAACGGGAATGGGCTTAGTAGTGATCGGTTCTCAACCAGAGATCTATCGACGCGAATCTGAATGGTATGTCTCCCATTATTACTATGGGATCGTTGCTGCGATGTTAATGATTTTTTCATTAGCAATTATTCAAGATATTTATCGCGATCGCAGCAATCGTTGGCGCAACGTCCATATCATTCTCAACTGCTTGGCACTACTATTATTTATCGGTCAGGGGTTTACTGGCACGCGAGATTTGTTGGAAATTCCGCTGAGTTGGCAAAAGCCCTATGTAGAATCGCTATACAAATATGAATGTGACAAACAAACCTGTCTGGTACAACCTCAGTCTGCGCCATCGATCCCAAAATAGTCGATCTTTATACTCGACTTCACTTCTAATTTTTACAACCCAATTCTAGGATTTACAACATGAAAGCTACTTCTTTTCTGCTGACAACAATCGCTCTGGGTACGATCGCCATCGCCACCGTTCCCTTCCAATCATTCGCTCCTAATTCTCTCCAAGCATCTGCCCAAGAAGTTAAGATCGCTCAAACTGAAACTACGCAAGAAAAGATCGACCAAATTACAGCGGTTAAAGGTAAACCAGGTAGTGGAGACTTACTCCGCAAACTATATCCCAAAGATCTCAGTCCAATTGGCGTGCAACCAGGTGGTGCGGGCATGGTAGTTAATCTGTACAGTAAAAACAATGACACTACACTCTCACTCTGTACTGTTTACGATGTGGTTGTGGCAGTCAAAAAAGGCAAGATCGCTAGGTTCAATCCCAGTGAAGTTAAGTAATATCCTCTGCGATCGATTCTAGAATTTAGTATTCTTAGTCTCTCGATCGAACTGGATAGTGGGCATTATCTTAACCAAAATCGTCGGGTTTTCGGACGAGCGGGAGCTGTTGCCCACTATCTATATTTTAGCAAAATTTACTGCCATGAAAACTTGGATAAACCTGCTCTGAAGATCGTTGATGCCAACAAGTAATATCTATAACCAAAATAGAATTCAGTCAAATATTTGCCCATTAATTTGATTCTATTGGAAAGAAGCTATACCAACGAGGAATTAGAAAATGCTAGAAAATATACAACAAATTTCCAATCCCATTATTAGATCGATCGCTGCTGGTATCTTTCTAGGCAGTTTAGTCACAATTCCTGCTGGACTTGCCTTAGAATTACTCAAATCTCCAAAGCAGACAACTCCCGAATCTGCAAGTAAGCTAGTTGTCTACACCTCGTTAGCGAGTTCTGTTATCGGTGCGGCGATCGGTTTGAGTTCGGGTAAGCGTAATAAAGATAATGAAGTTGAGTCTAACGATTTAGGCGATCGAGAATCATTAAATTCGGGATGGCATGATTGGCGAAAATTTATCGTCATGCGGAAAGTAAGCGAAAGCGATAATATTACATCTTTCTATTTACATCCTGAAGATAACGAGCCGATTCCGGCTTTTATGCCGGGACAATTTCTGACGATAAAACTCGATTTGCCAGAGCGAGCCGAGCCAGTAATCCGCACTTATTCTCTATCCGATTATCATCAATCTCCACTTTATTATCGCCTGTCGATTAAGCGAGAAATTGCACCAGTCGGTACCGATCTACCTCCAGGAATTGCTTCTAATTTTATGCACGATCGCATCCAAGAAGATTCGATAATTTGGGTAAAACCTCCGGCTGGCAAATTCGTACTCAATCTTCACCATCCCCAACCTGCGATCTTAATTAGTAATGGTGTGGGAATTACGCCGATGATTAGTATGGCAAAAGCGGCGATGCAACTAAATCCATTGCGACACATTTGGTTTTTACATGGTGCTAGAGATAGCCAAAATCATGCTTTTCGCGATGAAATTAATGCCCTCGCTGCCAGTCATTCTAATTTACATATTATCTACTGCTATAGCCAACCGATGGCAACAGATATCGGACATTATCACCAGCGTGGATATGTCGATGCTGCTCTGATTCAAAATATAGTGGCACCAGAAATGCAGCAATTGTGTGGTTCCACTGAAGCAGATTACTTTCTGTGTGGCTCGGCATCATTTATGGATGCGATTAGAAATGGATTGAGAACGTGGGGGGTAGCAGACGAGCGAGTAATGTTTGAATCCTTTGCCAAGGCAATGCCAAAACCAGCAAAAGCGGGTGAATCTGTAACCACAGCAACTAGCGATACTAAAGAAATTGTCTTCAGTAAATCTGGTCGAACTCATACTTGGAATCCTGCCGATGGGACGATTTTAGAGTTTGCCGAAGCAAATGGTCTGCGACCTGAATATAGCTGTCGTGCAGGGATTTGCGGTACCTGTACGTGCAAGATTGCTGAAGGAGAAGTGGAGTATCAAGAACAACCAAGTGCGACTGTAGAGCGAGGTTCGGTACTCATCTGTATTTCTCATCCCAAAACGGCAAGGGTAGTTCTCGATCTGTAGATTAATCCTATGAAAAAACGTTATTTTTTATCTGCTGGAATTGCGACGATCGGTTCGATTTGGTTGTCGGATTATTTACCGAACAAAGTTCAAGGAAAAACCATAAAAATAGCTGAAAATCATCAGTTTGCAATTATGAAAACAGAGCAAGAATGGCGGAAAATTTTGACACCAGCTCAATTTGAAGTGTTGCGTCAGCATGGCACCGAACGTGCGGGTAGTAGCCCCCTGGATTTGGAGCATGGTAACGGCACTTTTGCCTGTGCTGGCTGCAATTTGCCACTATTTACCTCTACTACTAAATATAACAGTGGTACGGGTTGGCCGAGCTTTTATGCCCCGATCGAGGGTGCTATTGGAACGACGATCGATCGAGCTTTTGCAATGACTCGAACTGAGGTACATTGTCGTCGCTGTGGCGGACATTTGGGGCATGTCTTTGCAGATGGCCCCAAACCGACGGGTAAACGCTATTGCATGAATGGGGTGGCAATGAAATTTATTGCAGCTTGACCAGCTTTTACGCAGTGGGCAGCGGAAGGTGCAGAGACAAATTTGCAGTAAGCTTTGCCCGAATCATACTACTGAGTGTATCAGTCCGATTTGCTGTCAAACTATCAATTCACAATAAAAATCATGAAACTGAATGAAAAAGTTGCTTTAGTCACTGGTAGTAGTGGCGGTATCGGTCAAGGTATTGCAATTCGATTGGCACAGGAAGGCGCGAAAGTTGTTGTCAATTATCGTTCCAATCCTGAAGGCGCGGAACAAACGCTGAAGGCAATTAATGAGATCGGCGGTAATTGCTTGATGGCTGATGGATTTTGCGATCGAGATCGGGGTTATAGTATCGGTGCAGATTTGGGAATGGTTGATGATGTACGGCGTTTAGTTGCTGAAAGTATCGAACATTTTGGCACGATCGATATTTTGGTTAATAATGCTGGGATTGAAAAACATTCTGACTTTTGGGATATAACAGAGCAAGATTTTGATGCGGTTATGAATATCAATTTCAAAGGAGTTTTCTTTGCTACACAGTTTTTCGTCAAACATCAAATCGATACGGGCAAAAATCGCGCCAGTATTATTAATATTAGTTCCGTTCATGAAGAATTACCATTTCCACACTTCACTACTTACTGTGCTAGTAAAGGTGCCGTGAAAATGATGATGCGAAATCTGGCGGTAGAGCTGGGAAGATTGGGTATTACTATCAATAATGTGGCTCCAGGTGCGATCGAAACGCCAATCAATCAACAGCTACTAAATAACCCCGCTCAATTGCAACCTTTGCTTAAAAATATTCCATTAGGTCGATTTGGAAAACCAGATGATATTGCGGCGGTAGTTGCTTTTCTAGCTTCAGATGACGCTCGGTATATCACTGGTTCGACAGTAGTCGTTGATGGTGGTTTGTTGTGGAACTATCAAGAACAATAGAGATGAAAACCATGCTTAACCAACATTACGATGTTATCATTATCGGCACTGGTGCAGGCGGTGGAACGCTGGCACATCATCTGGCTCCTAGCGGTAAAAAGATCTTAATTCTCGAACGCGGCACATTCTTACCTAGGGAAAAGGAAAACTGGAGTGCCTTGGAAGTCTACCAGCGAGAACGCTATCATACCCAAGAACAGTGGTTTGACAAATCCGATCGAGCCTTTCGTCCAGCAACGAACTATTGCGGGCGTTGCTGATTTACGGTATGAAAGGCTAAATATGCCAGTCATAGAAACCAGTATCGACAAAGCTTGGGGATTTTTAACTTATTTTTTTCATACCCTAGGTGAAAATTGAAGTGCGATCGCCGATATGGATTTTCCTCAAAGATATAATGATGGTTGGATCGCACTTTCTTACCCACCACCCAAAAAAACCGTGACCAAAACAGAAATCTTAGCAGCACTCAAAAATCTGACAGCAGAAGAACGCCTAGAAATCATCGAAACAGCTTCGCGGATGATGCGCGACGACATAGAACAAAAAGCCCAGCGCAAAGCCGAGAAAAAGCGCCAACTCAGAGCCGCAGCAGAAGCAGCAGTCAAGGATTATATGCCGGGAGGTGCTTTACATGATTTGTGGTCGCCAGACAGCGAACCATATTTTGAATCCGAGGAAGAATACCTGAACGCTGGGATAAAAACTAATGCGTAGAGGCGAAATCTGGCTGGTTACACTTGAACCTACTGTTGGTGCAGAAATCGGCAAAACCCGTCCCGCAGTTATTGTCAGCGATGAGACGGTGGGAATTTTGCTGCTTGAAGTGATTGTCCCCATCACTGACTGGAAAGAACGATATACAGAGAGAAATTGGATGGTTCGACTAGAACCAAGTAGCGAAAATGGCTTGGCTAAACTCTCAGCCGCCGACACTTTTCAAGTCCGTTCCGTTTCCCAACAAAGATTTGTCCGACAACTCGGAAGCCTTTCGGAAACAATTATGGAAGAAATTGCAGATACACTGACAATTGTGCTGGATCTGGATTGAATAACTAGCCAACAGCGTACAAATAGTGTTATTTATAAATAGATTGTATGGCGCGATGGCCTTAAATGATTCCTATACAACTTACACTCAAAAATTTTCTCAGCTATCGCGAAGCTGCTTTAGACTTTCGCGGACTTCACACTGCTTGCATTTGCGGGCCTAACGGTGCTGGTAAATCTTCTCTCCTAGAGGCGATCGCCTGGTCGCTTTGGGGCAGTTGTCGCAGCGATACAGAAGACGATATCATCCATATCGGCGAAATTGATGTCCGAGTTGATTTCACTTTCTCTACGGGCGGCCAAATCTACCGGGTGATTCGCAACCGCCGGCGCGGACAATCGGGAAGTTTGGAATTTCAAGTTAGCTTGAATTGCGCCGAAACTCAGGATGGACTCAGTTTTCGCACTCTCACTGACAAGGGGCTGAGAAATACTCAGCAGAAAATTCTCGAACATATCAAGCTAGATTACGATACTTTTATTAACTCGGCTTATTTGCGGCAGGGGCGTGCTGATGAGTTTATGCTCAAAAAGCCGATCGAGCGCAAGCAAGTTTTAGCCAACCTCCTCAAACTCGATCGATACGACACTTTATCCGAACAAGCCAAGGAAAAAGCCAGAGATTTTAAAGCCAAAGTCGAAGTCCTAAAACACGGCTTGCAGACAACCCAAGAGCAACTGCAACAAAAAGAAGCGATCGCATCCGAACAAATTCAATTGCAGCAAGCAACCGATTTGCTCTCTTCGCAGCAGCAAGCCGACACAGCACATTTGCAGCAACTGCAACTCCAGCACCACAACCGCCAAACTTGGCAAAAACTCCTCGCCGGCCACCAGCAACAACACTATAATATCTCTCAAGAATGCCGTCGCTTGCAGCAAGAACTCGCAGCCGCCAAGCGGCAGCAACACGAGCTGCAAGCCCTGCTCGCCCAAGAAAATGAGATAACAGCAGGAATTGCCTATTTTCAGAGTTTACAATCCACAGAAGAGACGCAGGCTGGAAAATTCAAAGCTCACCAACAAGCGCAAAATCAGCGCCAAAACTTGCAAGAACAGCAACGGCAAGAATTGAGCCTTTTGCAAAACAAAATTCAGCAGTTGCAAGCTCAATTAGATGTCTTAGAACAAGATGAAAAAGATGTTCTAGATGTTCTCAAGCAGCAGCCGGAGGTTGACAAAGGACTCGCACAGTTGCAAGCAGCCCGATCGCGCCTTAACGAACTAGAACAACTGCAACTGCAAGTTTCGCCGCTACTCCAACAGCAGCAGCAGGCGCAAACTAAGCTCGATCGCGCCCATGCCGGTTTAACCGCCCGCTTAGCCGAAATCAACCGACAGGTGCAAGTTCAGCAACAGCAGCGACAGCCGAAATTGCAGCAGGAAATCTCGGCCATCGCCCATCAAATTGTCCAGTTGGAAAACAAGCGAGTTTATCAGGAACGAGTCCGCGAAAAAGGCCAAGAAAGGCACAGCTTTCTAGAAAATCTGCAAGCTAAAAGCCGCGACTATCAAACCCGACTCGCGGAAATTGACCAAAAACTCCAACTGTTGCGGAAAAATGAAGCAGAAACTAGCGCGGGGGAAGGTAAAGCTGCCCAGTTTGGGGAAACTCAGGAAGCGAATTCGCCTTTAATTGTGCGCGATTCGGGTTTTGGCGCCTGTCCTTTGTGCGATCGACCTTTAGACGAACACTACTGGAATTTGGTAGTCACCAAGCACCACTCCCAACAGCAAGAAATCTGGAATCAACTGTGGGTTGTCCGCGAACAGTTGGCAGTTTCCGAGCGCGAAATTCAAGTCCTCAGACACGAATACCGCGAACTAGAACAGGAATTAGCGCCTTACCAAGAATTGCGGGAACGCCGCAGCCATTTGCAAGCTCAATTGGATGGCCTGGGCCAAGATGAAACTCGACTGCAAAGTATGCGTCAAGATGCTGCCCAAATCGAGCGGTTGTTGCGTACTGGCGAGTATGGATCTGATGATTTGAGGGAACTTCAGCAAATTGAACAGCAACTGCAACAGCTCAATTATAGCGATCGCAGCCACTCCCTCGCCCGCAGCGATGAAAAGCGTTTGCGCTGGGCGGAAATTAAGCAAGCTCAAATCAAAGACGCTCAGCAGAAACTTAATAAAATTAACAGCCGCCGCCCGGATTTGCAAACTCAATTAGCCGCCGTACAGCAACAGTTTGAACAGCAAAAAAATAGCTCGGAAATTCAGCAGCAAATTCTGTCTTTAAATAGATATATCGCGGAAGTTGGCTATAACTTGGAACAGCACGAACACGTCCGTAGCGAAATGCGTAAAACGCAGTTTTGGATCGCCCGTGCTGAAAAATTGCGATCGGCAACTCAGCAATTCCCGCAAGTGCAGCAGCGGGTTAATGAAATCGCCAGTTCGATCGCCGTGCGCGATCGCGATTTGCAAGCTGTCACCGCTCAAAGTTCAGCGATGAACCAGCAGTTGCAAGAACATCCCGATCCGACTGCTCAAATAAGTGCGATCGAACAACAAATGGGCCGCCGCCGCCAGCAGCTAGACCAACATTTGGGAAGTCTCGGACGCCTCCAACAACAGCAGCAAAATCTAGAAGATTTGCAAGTTCAGTTAGTCGCTCAAAAAGAGCAAATGCAGGTTGCTAAACGCCAATACAAAGTTTATCAAGAGTTGGGTCAAGCCTTTGGCAAGAACGGGATTCAAGCTTTGATGATTGAAAATGTTTTGCCTCAACTGGAAGCTGAAACCAATCAGATATTGTCGAGATTGAGCGCGAATCAGTTGCACGTACAATTTATTACTCAGCGGGCGGCTGCTTCTAAAAAAGCAACTAAATTGATTGACACTTTAGACATTCTCATTGCTGATGCTCGCGGTACTCGTCCCTATGAAACTTACTCGGGTGGCGAAGCTTTTCGGATTAATTTTGCGATTCGGCTGGCGCTGGCGAGATTGCTGTCTCAGCGGGCGGGTACGGCTTTGCAAATGTTGATTATTGATGAGGGGTTTGGGACTCAGGATGCGGAAGGGTGCGATCGCCTAATTGCTGCCATTAATGCGATCGCCTCTGACTTCGCCTGCATCCTCACCGTTACCCATATGCCGCACCTCAAAGAAGCTTTTCAAGCCAGGATAGAAGTCACCAAAACTGCTCAGGGTTCTAGCCTGGCCTTGTCAATCTAGATGGATTATTCGATTTTCGATTTTCGATTTTTGATTGGCGATTGGCGATCGGACGGCGGTTGAAACCGCGTCTACACAGACGAAACCCGCCTCCGCGGGTTGAAGATCGGACGTACGGTTGAAATTATGTTATTTTCTTGACACCTCGGAGGCGGACTTCGTTTGTATAGGCTGCGATTGCAATACTCGGGACGCTCGCAATGATAAAAAAACGTTAACCCAAGCGTATTCTTGTATAGGCGCGAATTCCATTCGCCCGCTCTTCAACCCGCGGAGGCGGGTTTTGTTTGTATAGGCGCGAATTCCATTCGCCCGCTGTTCCTGTTCCCGATCGATTCGCTGTTCCCGATCGATTCGCTGTTCCCGATTCGCCCGCTCGGACTCATCCATTCGCCCGCTCTTTGATTCGCCCGCTGTTTGATTCGCCCGCTCTTAATTTCCCCGTCGGCTTTTTGGAGCTCCTGAGTTTGTTAGGCTAAATTAAAAATAAGATAATAAAATAAGAATGCCTGAAGCTATTTATATTTTTTTTATTTTCATGTCCGCTCCCTCGGAGTGTGTGTATTGCCACCGATGACAACAGACTCTTTCCACCTGTCTCTCCTAGAAAGGGCGATCGCAGCGTCGAGCAACAGCATCCTGATCGCAGATGCTGGCAGGCTCGACAGACCTATTATATATTGCAATCCTGCTTTTGAGAAACTGACTGGCTACACCCGGGAAGAAGTCATTGGACGCAACTGCCGGTTTTTGCAAGGCCCGGATACCGATCGCGCCGAATTAGACAGACTCCGCAGCAGTTTGCGATCGGGAACAGAAGTTAAGGTAATTCTCAAGAATTACCGCAAGGATAAAACACCTTTTTGGAACGAATTAACTGTTTCCCCCGTCCTCGATGGCGACGGAAACCTCACTCATTTTATCGGAGTTCAGAACGATATTACCCAAAGAGTCGCAGCCGAAACAGCCCTGCAAGAAAGCGAAGAAAGATTGCGGGCGATCGCTACTGCGACTCCCATTCCTACGATCATTACGCGCCGCTCAGACAGCACAATTTTGTACGCAAATTCTGCCCTCGGAGAAACTTTCGGTTTGAGTTCAGACAAGCTGATCGCTAGCAAAAAGATCGACTTTTATGCTAATGCGGGCGATCGCCATCAATTGCTAGAATCAGTCAAAAAACACGGCTTTAGCGACAGCGATCAAATCTGCCTCAAGAAAGCAAATGGCAGTTGCTTTTGGGCAAAGATGTCGATGCGAGCGATTAATTTTAAGGGCGAAGCATCAATTTTATCGTCATTTTATGATATTACCGATCGCGTAGAAGCAGAAACCGCACTCCGCCAAAGCGAAGCGAGGTTGCAAAAACTAGCCGCCAACGTTCCGGGAATGATTTATCAATTTCAGCTAGCAGCCGACGGCGCTGTGTCATTCCCCTACATCAGTTCTGGCTGTCGCGAACTCTACGAATTAGAACCAGAGGTGCTGCAAAAGTCAGCTATTCCTGCGATCGAAATGATTCACCCAGAGGATGCACAAAACTTCCACGAAACTCTGGCTATCTCAGCTAAAACTTTAGATCCTTGGCGGTGGGAAGGCAGATTAGTGTTACCGGGCGATCGCATCAAGTGGGTTAGCGGGGCTTCCAGACCCGAACTGAGCGAAAAAGGTGACATTATTTGGGATGGTTTGTTGATCGACATTAGCGATCGCAAACTTGCCGAATCAGCACTGCGACAAAGCGAAGCCCGATTCCAAAAAATGGCCGGCAACCTGCCGGGAATGATTTATCAATACTTGCAGCATCTCGACGGTACCAATGAATTCATTTATGTCAGTCCCGGCTGTTGGGAACTCTATGAATTAACTCCAGAAAAAGTTCAAAAAAACTCAAATTCAATGTGGTCGTTGGTGCATTCAGAAGACCTACAACCGATGCAAGAGTCACTCACAATTTGCGGGAAAAATTTACAACCTTGGAAATATGAAGGGCGGATCGTTACGCGATCGGGAAAACTGAAATGGATTCGCGCCATTGCTCGCCCCGAACTGCAACCGGGCGGCGAGATACTTTGGGAAGGGGTGACAATCGATATTAGCGATCGCAAGGTAGCAGAAATCGCCCTCAGCGAGTCAAAAGTTGCCCTGGAACAAGCCAATCAAGAACTAGAAAAGCGCGTCCTAGAACGCACAGAAGCTTTGCAAAAATCCAAAAAAATGCTGTGGTTGGTGATCGACAACATCCCTCAGTTAATCGCCTGGAAAGATCTAGATTCAGTTTACTTGGGAGGTAACAAAAACTTTGCCACAATCGCAGGTTTAAATCATCCCACTGAAATCACCGGTCTCACGGACTACGATATGCCCTGGAAGCCAGAAGAAACACAATTTTTCCGAGATTGCGATTGCCGGATCATGGCAAAAAATACCGCTGAATATCACATTATTGAACCTCAAATGCAAGCCGACGGCACCCAGCGCTGGATGGATGCAAATAAAATACCTTTGCATGACAATTACGGCAATGTCGTCGGCATTTTATGTACTTTGGAAGACATCACCGATCGGCTTTCACTTGAAGCTAAAGTCCGGGCCAGCGAGGAACTATTTCGCAAAATATTTGAAGATGCACCCATCGGTATCTATTTAGCCAATTTAGACGATCGCCAGTTGGTGCGAGTCAATAAAACTTACTGCGAAATGCTGGGATATACAGCAGCAGAATTGCTGAGTACAACATTCATAGAAATTGGGCATCCCGAAGATCGTCAAAACAATCTCGAAGCTGCTGCCGCTCTCAATCGGGGAGAAATTCCGAGCTATCAAATCGAAATTCGCCATATTTCGGCTACAGGTAAAACTGTTTGGGTAAATGTGACAGCTACTTTGATCCGAGACGGGGAAGGAAAAGCTATTTACAACTTAGGGATGATTGAAAATATTACTAACCGCAAAATTTCCGCAGCAGCACTCCAAGCTTCGGAATCTCAATTGAGAAAACAAGCAACTCAATTGCAAGAAGCCTACGAACAACTCCAACATACTCAAATCCAATTAATTCAATCAGAAAAAATGTCTAGCCTCGGGCAGATGGTGGCTGGTATCGCCCATGAAATCAACAATCCTGCAAATTTTATTAACGGCAATATTTCTCACACCAACATCTATTTTAACGACTTAATAGAACTTTTGAATCTCTACCAGCACTATTACCCGTCTCCTGCTCAGCAAATTACCGAAACACTGAAGCAAATAGAGTTTGATTTCCTCAAGGAAGACTTGCCAAAAATGCTAAATTCTATGAAAGTAGGAGTAGAAAGAATTAGTGATATTGTATTGTCGCTGAGGAATTTTGCGCGATTAGATCAATCAGAAATAAAGTTGGCAGACCTTCACGAAGGAATTGAGAGTACGCTGTTAATTGTGCAGCATCGATTGCACCACGACACTCAAGAAAAACGAATTGAAATCATTAAAGACTACGGAACTATATCGAAAATTTACTGTTGTGCGGGGCAGTTAAATCAGGTGTTTTTTAATATTATCAGCAATGCAATTGACGCTGTGGAAAACCGCAAACAACCCCGGACGATCGTGATTCGTACTGAAATGAAAAAAGCTGGGTTGAACAATAGTAAAAGCAATGTCGGCGAGTGCGATCGCGTGGTCATTTGCATCGCCGACAGCGGCCCTGGAATGACCGAAGACGTTAGCAAGCGCCTGTTTGACCCCTTTTTTACCACGAAACCGGTTGGGTCTGGAACAGGTTTGGGATTGTCCATCAGCCATCAGATTGTGGTAGAAAAACATAAGGGAAGTCTGCGGTGCATCTCAGCGCCCGGACAAGGAGCAGAATTCTGGATTGAAATTCCGGTTTCAACAGTTGACAGTTGACAATTGACAGTTGACAGTTTGAGAGCGACCTCTACCCTTAAGTCCGAGGATTGGAGTAATGAATACTCTGATTTTAATTTCTCCCGCTCCGGCGGGCGGGCTTTCAACCAATTCTTTCTGGTAAAGGATGAAAATTTAGATAAAACGTACGGTCTTCTTTTAATCCCCAATTGCCGTCGGTGCTTGAGTTATCAGGGTTTTGAATTAACGGCACTGAGACGCCGAAATTAATCTCATTTGTGCGGTGTGCTCATCTGCTGCCCTTATTCGCTAGGCAATTATGCTGAAAAAACTACCTTTATCCTGGTCTCGCTACATTCCAGCCGGGTTGACACTTGTTTTGGGTGTCGGATTCTCGGCCCTGGCATTTGCCTTGGTTTGGGACTGGGAAGACAGGCGCCACGACTACGAAATGCACCGCCGCATCGACGATATTTCGATCGGCATTGAACGCCAACTCAACTCAGACTTAGACGCAGTTCTCGCCCTCAGCGACTACATGAAAGCGTTTAGCGTCGTCGAACGTTCTTCTTTTGCTCGGTTTGTCGGCCGTCCCCTATCCGTTCACCCCAGCCTGCAACTGCTGGCTTGGGCCCCCCGCGTTCCCAATTCCCAGCGCGCCAACTACGAAGCCCAAGCCAGAACCGAAACTGACTCCAGCTTCCAGATTACAGAGCGCGGCCCCCAGGGAGAACTCCGCAAGGCCGGCCAGCGTTCGGAATATTTCCCAGCTTTTTACGTCGAACCAACGGCGGGAAACGAGACAGCATTGGGATTTGACCTCACTTCCCACCCAGAAATTCGCGCTGCGATCGATCGCGCGCGCGATACTGGAGAAATGATTGTCACCAGCTACGACGGTCTAATTCAGCGCAATTCGCCGGAAGTGGGTCTTTTGGTAATAGTTCCGATTTACGAAAACAGCACTAAACCGACTACCCTGGAATCCCGCCGCCAACTGCTACAAGGATTTGTTCTGGGCGTATTTCAAGGCAAAGATATTTTCCAAACCTCTTTAAAAGGACGCAATACCGACTACCTCACCATTTATCTCGCCAGCGAGCCTCCAGACAAGCCAGAAGCACTGCCGTTGTTACCGCCAACGCCCGACCCCGTTCTGCAAAATCGGGCTGCTGACGGGCAAATTCCGCAATTTGCGGCTTTGTTCCAATCCTCCACCCAACAAGTGTTCACCGCATCGGCCGCTGCGAAAGTAACTCAAAGGTCAAACTGCCCGATTCTGGACAATCCAGGCCCGCAGTATGCGGCTTGCCAAAGGGTGCTGAAAATTAGCGGCAGCCAGTGGTCTTTATACGTGTCTGCAACGCCGGAAATTCGGAAGACTCGCAAGCACTGGCGTTCTTGGGGAACTCTGAGTATGGGGATGTTGTGGACTCTGCTGCCGGTGACATATATGCTGACAGCGTTGAGTCGCACCGCCCAAATCGAAAAGCTAGCCCGAGAAAGAATTCTCCAAACCGAACAGTTGCAGGCTGCTTACCAACAGTTGGAAGTGGAACAAGCGAAATCCGAGCAACTGTTGCTGAATGTTTTGCCGGCGGCGATCGTCCTGCGTTTGAAAGACAATGAACATAATATCGCCGAAAGTTTTGGGGAAGTAACGGTGATGTTTGCCGACATTGTGGGCTTTACAGAGCTTTCGTCGAGAATTTCAGCGACTGCGGTAGTGTCCGTGCTCAATGATATTTTTTCAGCTTTTGATCATTTAGCCGATCGCCACGGTTTGGAGAAAATTAAGACTATTGGTGATGCTTACATGGTTGTCGGCGGTTTACCTACTCCGCGAGAGGATCATGCCGAGGCGGTGGCGAATATGGCGATCGATATGCTACAAGAAATCCGGTTTCTGAGCTTAAATCATTCCGAACCATTCAGCATTCGGATCGGAATTAGCAGTGGCCCTGTAGTTGCCGGCGTCATCGGCTTAAAAAAGTTTATTTACGACCTTTGGGGCGACACAGTAAATATTGCTTCGCGCATGGAATCCCACGGGATTACCGGCTGCATTCAAGTCACCGCCGAAACCTACGAAATATTAAAGAATAAATACACTTTTCAGAAGCGAGGGGCGATTCAAGTTAAGGGCAAGGGATACATGGTTACTTATTTGTTGACTGGTCGTAAATAATAGCAATTTTCCAAATTTATTTTGTAGGGTGTGTCGTTATCGCTCGTACCCGAAAAAATCTAAAATCGAGCTAACGACGCACAGGCGAGAATATTTGAGGAAACAACTTGGACGTTCATTCCACTAAATAATTGTGTTGTAGCAATATTTGTTTGTGCTTGGTATATAGCCTTTTTCAGATAAATGAGGTATGTTGTTGGGCTTGGGCCCTCTTAGGAATGAGAATTAAATAACTTACAATCTTTATTATTCTTGTGGGATGGGCGTCCCGCCCGTCCTTTCTGGACGGGCGGGACGCCCATCCCACTTTCAAGAGTGTAAATTATTCAATTTGCGATCCTTAGTTTAGTTGTTATATAAGCTGTCAGTCATACCTCATCTTTTTGAGAAAGGCTATAATGCCAAGACCCACGCATATTCCAATAAGGTTGAGTTAAGATTTTTTTATGATTGCGAGCGAAAAGCCAAGCAATCAAGTGTGTCTATTTTTCACAGAGTTTTCTAAACCGGACTGTGTTAACTCAAGCTTATTTTTATATATCCAATTTAGTTGAGTAATATCAAATCCGGCAGCATCGGAATTATGAGAGTGCGAGCGTCTCGCTCGCGATCTATGCCACGAGCGAGACGCTCGCACTGATATCATCCAAATATATTATTCCGATGCAGCCGTAAATGATATAATATAGCATTTCGAGCGAAAGATGAGGTATGAATGAAATGGATTTTTTGATGCGAACTCGCTAAGTATATAATCACTATAAGAGGGCTGAAGCCCAACAACATACCTCACTTATCTGAGAAGGGTTATATCAACGTTTATTCTGATATTTTAGATGAATTAATGTCTCATTTTCCCTACGCCCGATCGCACAAATCCTCCTTACTGCATCCGATCGATCGTCCGATACTGCACCGCCTCCCCCACGTGATTAGTCTTCAAGCTGTCATCCCCCGACAAATCCGCAATAGTCCTAGCAACCTTCAAAATGCGATCGCTAGCCCGCGCCGAAAGCCCCAATTTCCGAATCGCCATCTCCAACAAATTCCGCGAAGCATCATCCAACTGACACCATTGGTTAATGTGGCTGCTTAGCATCTGCGCGTTACACCGCAAGCCAGCTTCTGACTGAAAACGGCGAGTCGCCATCTCTCGCGCCCGCTGCACCCTCACCCGCACCGGTTCCGACTCCTCCCCCGTCGCCTGTCTGGTAATTTCCTCAGGTTTCAAACGATTAACCGCCACTTGCAAATCAATCCGATCCATCAAAGGCCCCGAAAGTTTTGCCCAATATTGTTCCCTCTTTTGGGGCGAACAAGTACACTGTTGGATCGAGTCGCCATAGTAACCGCAAGCGCAAGGATTCGTACTAGCAACTAATGTAAATTGTGCCGGAAACATCACCGATTGTCTGGTTCTAGAAATCGTCACATAACCGTCTTCTAAAGGCTGTCGCAAAAACTCCAAAACATCTCTTTTAAATTCAGTTAATTCATCCAGAAAAAGTATGCCGCGATGTGCTAAGGAAATTTCACCCGGACGCGGAAAACTGCCCCCGCCAACGAGAGAAGGCCCGGATGCTGAATGGTGAGGACTGCGAAAAGGTCGATCGCTCACCAGCATACCCTTATCCTTCAACAAACCAGCCACCGAATGAATTTGAGTCACATCCAAAGCTTCATCAAAAGTCAGCGGTGGCAAAATACCCGGCAAACGTCTCGCCAGCATCGTCTTGCCGCTTCCTGGCGGCCCCACAAAAATCAAATTGTGTCCACCGGCAGCCGCAATTTCCAAAGCCCGCCGCGCGTGAATTTGCCCCTTTACGTCTTTTAAATCTAGACCCTGAAACCTAGTTTTTCCTAACTCTTCTCTACCGTTTACTTGTATCGGTGAATAAACTTGAGGATTGTTCAAAAAATCAGTAACTGCAAATATATTTTCAAAACCGTAAACAGATATTCCTTTTACTAAAGCCGCTTCCTTTGCATTGGCTGCTGGTACAATTAACCCCGAAATACCCATTTTGGCAGCAGCAGCGGCGATCGGCAAAACCCCCGCCACAGGCCGCAAACTCCCGTCCAAAGAGAGTTCCCCCAAAAACAAATAATCTCCCAACAGCTCGGCGCTGACCTGTTCGGATGCTGCTAAAATGCCAATGGCGATCGGCAAATCAAAACTCGGGCCTTCCTTACGCAAATCCGCCGGAGTCAAATTAATCACAATACTCCGCATCGGAAAACCATATCCCGAATTTTTGAGCGTAGCCTTAACCCTTTCTTTAGCCTCTTGCACCGCCGAATCCGGCAACCCCACAACCACAATTTTCGGCAGTCCCCCCGATACATCAGCCTCCACACCCACCTTTACCGCGTCAATTCCTACGATAGATGCACTCCAAACCCTCGCAAGCATTATTTTTTATCCTCAATTTGCCTGTCTTCGATCCATCATCTATTATGATTAACAATGACTAATGAATATCAGAAGAGGCAAGAAAAACTTTTCGTTGCCTCTTCCTTTTCTCCTCTTCTCTTCCTTCTCTCCTCCTGCCTCTTCCCCCTTCCTCCCTCCCCTTGTCCCCTCCGCCTTCCCCCTTCCCTGAAAATTTATCCGTTACATCCCGTACATTGCCCGTTGCCGAACTTCGTTAACACCCATGACAACCCAAGAAACGCTTTTCAGCAAAATCATCCGCAAAGAGATTCCCGCAGACATCGTTTATGAGGACGACTTAGCCCTCGCCTTCAGAGATATCAATCCGCAAGCGCCAGTCCACATCCTCGTCATTCCCAAAAAACCTATTCCCAAATTAGCCGATGCCGAATCGGGAGATCATGCCCTCATGGGACACCTGCTGCTGACTGTAAAACGGGTAGCCGAACAACTCGGACTCAGTAACGGCTATCGCGTCGTGATTAATACCGGCAATGACGGTGGCCAAACCGTAGATCACCTGCACCTTCACATTCTCGGCGGACGGCACATGAAGTGGCCCCCAGGCTAAAGGCTAATTTTTAGGCACAATTTACGAACTCATCCTCAGAAACCCGGTTTATGGCAATTGCAAAGCGCCTTATGAACCGGGTTTTTAGTTGATGAATCCGGTTGATTGCGGATTCTGGAGAATTTAGTGCGATCGCCACATCCGTGAGAACATAAATAACTTCTTGAATAGAGCCGATACTCCTCAAGCATCAATGATTTGATTCTCGTTCTACAACCGTCAACAGTCAACCGTCAACAGTCAACTGTCAACAGTCAATCCACCTAGGATATGTAAACAAATATTAAAATTCATCTGCTCAATCGCCAATTAAGATATGTTTAACTATAAAGAAGTTTGACCTCAACAAAAATAATTTGACTTAACTGCTGAACCAACCTACAGAATAAAGATTCAGCTCTTCTGCCCGCTTTATTTTAACCGTATTTATTCTGTAATATTACTTTGCAAACAGCCACAAAAATTCATCAAGAATCAAGTTATGTAAAGGATTATAAATTTATTCAAATATAAGCACTAATCCCTTTGCAAACTGTTGTGAATAGTGTTACTAATATAAGCGTGGAGATTTCCACAACAGAACGTTGAAAATTCAATTAAGCAATCATAAAACAAATGACAACAACCGTACAGCGTCGCGAAAGCGGCAACGTTTGGGAACGGTTCTGCGAGTGGGTAACTAGCACCGATAACCGGATTTATGTTGGTTGGTTTGGGACAATCATGATCCCAACTCTGCTGACCGCAACCACCTGCTACATCATTGCCTTTGTAGCAGCTCCTCCTGTGGATATTGACGGCATCCGCGAACCAGTTGCTGGTTCCTTGATGTTCGGCAATAACCTGATCAGTGGTGCTGTTGTTCCTTCGTCTAATGCGATCGGGCTTCACTTCTATCCCATCTGGGAAGCAGCCTCTTTAGACGAATGGTTGTACAACGGCGGCCCTTACCAGCTCGTCATTTTCCACTTCCTCATCGGCATTTTTTGCTACATGGGCCGCCAGTGGGAACTGAGCTATCGCTTAGGAATGCGTCCTTGGATCTGCGTAGCCTACTCTGCACCTGTGGCATCTGCTACCGCAGTATTTTTGATTTACCCGATCGGGCAAGGCAGCTTTTCTGACGGAATGCCCCTGGGTATCAGCGGCACATTCAACTTCATGATCGTGTTCCAAGCCGAGCACAACATCCTAATGCACCCCTTCCATATGTTGGGAGTTGCTGGTGTCTTCGGCGGTGCTTTGTTTTCTGCCATGCACGGTTCTTTAGTAACATCTTCTTTGGTTCGCGAGACAAGTGAAAGCGAATCGCTAAACTACGGTTACAAATTTGGTCAAGAAGAAGAAACCTACAACATCGTTGCAGCCCACGGCTACTTCGGTCGTTTGATCTTCCAATATGCAAGTTTTAACAACAGCCGTTCCTTGCACTTCTTATTAGGTGCGTGGCCAGTTGTCGGCATCTGGTTTACCGCTTTAGGTATTTCCACGATGGCGTTTAACCTCAACGGTTTCAACTTCAATCAATCGATTATCGACTCCCAAGGTCGCGTCATCAATACTTGGGCTGATGTCATCAACCGCGCCAACTTGGGTATGGAAGTTATGCACGAGCGCAACGCTCACAACTTCCCCCTCGACTTGGCCGCCGGTGCTGTCACCCCAGTAGCATTGGTTGCTCCTTCCATCAACGGCTAAATTTAGCTGTTGATTAATAAAAAGCGCTCTCTCCAAATGAGGGCGCTTTTTGTTTTGGAAAGCATAAATTAAGAGATTTATTTTTGATATTGTTTCCGCTACACTGACCAGAATCAAATTGGTTTGTAGTGAGGACTTTAGTCCTTTCTTGGATGCAGACTAAAGTCCTCACTACAAACCTTTATGATATGATATATTGATTAAGAATTATTATAGCCTTTATCAAAAAGGTGAGGTATGACTGACAGGTTATATAACCACTGAAACCAAGAGGGCTGAAGCCCAACAACGTACCTTATCTTTCTGAGAACCGCTATATATTTAATTGGTAATCATCAAAGTGGCGATATTTAAAAGACTTACATTTGAAAAACTCGCGGTTGAGAAATCTCAAATATTCGGCGGGGCGATCCTCTTCGAGGGCTTCGCTAACGCATTTTTCAGCGGCATTTTGATGGCATTGACAACAGCACCATTCAATGCTTGGCTATTGGCTTGGGTAGCATTAGCACCCCTGTGGGTTTTGGTTGTCAGTTATGAACGAGCAATAATCACAGAAAAAAAACAAAAAGTTCTTCCTTCTTTCCTATTCATTCTTCCTGCTTCCTTCTTCCTTCTTCCTGCTCTCTGGGGAATCGGCTATCACGGATTAGCCATATCTTGGATTATGGGAATACACCCAATGACTTGGTTGGGAGTTCCTTGGTGGCCCAGTTTGGCGATCGCACTTTTTTGCTGGGCATTCATCACCCTCTGGGGAGCCGGATTAGTCACTGTTTGGGCGTGGCTATTTATAATTCTCAACTCCCTCACTTTACCACGCAAAAATCCTCTTCTTATTCTTAACTCCCCCCCTTTACAAGGGGGGGCAGGGGGGGGTAGATCTAAATTATCAGGGTTGGCCCGCGTGTTAATTGGTACAGCTTTGTGGTGCGCCTTAGAAAGTATTTGGAGTATGGGTTCGCTGTGGTGGACATCACTATCATACACCCAAAGCCCGCACAACTTAGCCATATTGCACCTCGGTCAACTCTCCGGGCCCAGCGCAGTAACAGCGGCAATTGTAGCAGTAAATGGCTTAATTGCTGAAGCTTTTATCGCAGGAAGAAGGAAGAAGGAAGAGGGAAGTTCGGCAACGAGCAATGTACGGGATGTAACGGATGGGAGGAAGGAGGAGGGAAGAAAGAAGAAGGGAGAAGGAAGATGGAAGAAGTGGGTTGCTTATATTTTGCCTGCGGGTTTATTTTTAGTTTTGCATATTGTCGGCTGGAGTTTGTACAATCGCCCGTTAATTCAAGAGGCGGGAACAGGATTAAAAATTGGGATTATTCAAGGCAATATTCCTAACGAGATTAAGTTTGACTCAGGTGGTTGGCGGCGCGCTTTGGAAGGTTACACGGCTGGATATAAGGAGTTAGCTGACAGAGGAGTAGATGCTGTGTTGCTTCCAGAGACGGCTTTGCCTTTTATCTGGACAAACGAGTATCAACGTTCTACTCTTTCTTTTTACCAAGCGATTCTCCAACGCGGTGTTCTGGCTTGGGTTGGAGGATTCGGACAGGAAGGAGATAGCATGACTAATAGCTTATTGGCGATCGACAAAACAGGAGAAATTGTCAGCCGGTATGATAAACTCAAGCTAGTGCCCTTAGGCGAATACATCCCTTTTTACGAAATCTTAGGCGGCATTATTAATCGGCTGTCTCCCTTAGATACTCATTTAGTACCAGGGAACTCAAAACAATGGTTTAATACGCCGTTTGGCCACGCTATTGTCGGAATTTGTTACGATTCAGCGTTTGCTGAAGTTTTCCGATATCAGGCGGCAAATGGAGGTGAATTTATACTCACAGCTTCCAACAATGCCCATTACAAACCGCCAATGCTGGCTCAGCATCACGCTTTGGATGTGATGCGGGCCATTGAAACTGATAGATGGGCTGCGATCGCAACTAATACAGGTTATTCTGCTTTTGTAAATCCTCGCGGCGAGACGATTTGGAAGTCTGGAATTAATACCTATGAAGTCCGAGATGCTACTATTTATCGGCGGCAAACTCGGACTTTGTACGTGCGGTGGGGAGATTGGCTGACGCCTTTATTGTTGGTTTTAGCTGGGTTAATGTGGTTAATTGCTAGAAATTAACGTTAGGCGGAAGCTATAGCATTTCGATCTCCATATGAGGTACTCATGGGCATAGGGCATAGGGCATGAGTTACTGGTTATTGGTTATTAGAACGAACAAGAAACATAAGACAAATAAGCTCCGAGGCATTTAAATTGCACGTCCGAATAAAGTTAAACTTTTGTGGGGCGGGAATCCTGCCCGCCGTAAAAATACAATTTAAATGCACAAAAGCGTAACCAATCACCAATGACTAACGATCGACAACCAATGACCAATAACCAATAACTAATAACCAATAACCAATAACCAATGACTAATCACTAATGACTTTAATGCTCTTTTGCCCGAGCATGAACGCTAGGAGATAAAGTAATTAAATCGTTGATATTGCGCTGCATAGTAGCACAAATATTATCCAAAGGCAAATCATTGGCATCGTGTCCAAAAGGATTTTCAATTTCAATGCCGATTTCTTCGATACCGAACAAAGCAAAACTAATTAAAGCTACCACAGGGCCTGTCCCCCAAGTTAACTCCTTCACCATTTGAAAAGGCAGTGCCAAGCAGTAAAGCAAGAGTAGCTGTTTGAGATGAATCGCGTAAGCAAGAGGCATCGGAGTTCTCAAAATCCGCTCGCAACCGCTCAAGGCCTCAATCATGTTATTTACTAACTGATTCATCGCAGTTAGCCGATAGACATCGAGGTTATTTGCCTCGTACTGTATCGTCAAATAATCCCCAATCCAAAAAGCAATTTCGAGGGGAGGATTGTTCATCTTTTTGAGATTCTCATACTGTTGGGGTAGTACGTAAGGCTCTATTTCTGAGCTAATTGGTTCTTGGCGCAAGTGCAATTTCATTGCTATGGCAAAAGCCACTAATAATCGCAAAGTAGACTTTTTTTTCGCTAAATCATCCGGTTCTCGATCGCTAATAGATACCCAGATTTGACGTGCCAAATTTCTGACTGCAATAATTAAGGTTCCCCAGCACCTCCGGCCTTCCCAAAATCGATCGTAAGCTGTATTTGTCCGAAACACTAACAATAAGCCGAGGACTATACTGGGAACAATGCTTGATAGGATGGGCAAGGATACTGGGAAGTTAAAAAAGTACAGTACCGAAATCAACAACCCAAAACTAGCGCACAGCATGACGCGGCGCCAAATGAAAAAAATGATCGACCCTTGAAACTGGAAGGCAACTTTAAACCAGGGCCGCTTTTCTGTAATCATCACAATCTCCTGTTAAAATAAAATCCAGCACTGGGGACTGTATGGGCGTGACAAATGCCTGCTAGACATTGTTTTCAGATGCGATCGCACTTTCACCGAATAGCAAGGGTTTGAAGCCCTTACTCAGGTCGGCAGATTGTGATAAGAACCGAGTTTAAATCTCCGTTATTATCACTTCGCTGTCAACTGTCAACTGTCAACTGTCAACTGTTCACCACGCTGCTTTTATCCGCACAACCTTCGGATTTTACCGAAAAAACTCATCTTTGCGATCGATCGCCAATCTAATATTGATTTCATTAGACACTTAATTAGGTAAGATTGGTTATGTATCTTTAGACCTCAGCTTCCGTGCCAGAGCTACCGACATCTGTACCCCCGCATTCTCCCCGATTGCCGAACCAACGGTGGCAAATTTATTCGCCTCAACCACAGCAAGCCGAACAGTTTGCCAATGAAATCGGTTTGTCATGCTTGCTAGCACAGGTACTTATTAATCGCGGTATCGATTCTCTCGAAGAAGTGCAAGGGTTTATCGAACCGGAATCTCTGGTTTTGCCGGCGCCACTGGATGAATTTCCCGATTTGGCTGCGAGTGTCAAATTGTTGCGGGAAGCGATTTCGACAGGCCAGAAAATTGCGATTTGCGGCGACTACGATGCTGATGGAATGACGAGCACGGCTTTGTTGCTGCGAGCTCTGAGGGCTTTGGGCGCGAATGTTGATTATGCGATTCCCAGCCGGATGCACGAAGGTTACGGGATTAACGATCGCATTGTAGAAGAATTTCATGCCGAAGGTGTGGCTCTGATTCTGACGGTAGACAACGGGATTGCAGCCTATGGCCCAGTTGACAGAGCACGAGAACTCGGTGTAAAAGTTATTATTACAGACCACCACGATTTGCCACCAAAACTGCCCCCGGCTGATGCTATTCTCAACCCAAAATTAATTGCAGAATCTTCGCCTTATCGGGGTTTGGCTGGGGTAGGTGTTGCCTATGTTTTGGCGATTACTTTGGCTCAAGATTTGAAGAAAGTTGGCGGCTTGGTGAATCCGCTGCTGGAATTATTTACCTTGGGAACTATTGCAGATTTGGCGCCTCTGACAGGAGTTAACCGCCGCTGGGTAAAGCGGGGTTTGCGACTTTTGCCTCACTCGCAATTAGCCGGAGTTCAAGCTTTGATTCAGGTGGCGGGAGTGCAGGCGGCAAATGCGGAAAGTTTACCTCTTTTTAATTCAAAAACTCAAGCTAACAATACCTTAAAGCCTGAAGATATTGGTTTTCGGCTGGGCCCGCGGATTAATGCTGTGGGGCGGCTGGCTGACCCTCAAATTGTGATAGAGTTGCTCACAACGGACGATCGCGAATTGGCACTCAAAAACGCGATGCAGTGCGAACAAATCAATCAGCGCCGTCAGGAGTTGTGTCAGGAAATTGAGCAGGAAGCGATTGCTTGGTGCGAGAAAAGTGCGCTCAATTTACAGCAGGAACGAGTTTTAGTTGTCGTGCAGCCCGGTTGGCACCACGGGGTGATTGGGATTGTAGCATCTCGGTTGCTCGAACGTTACGGCGTACCCGTTTTTATCGGTACTTTTGAGGATGAGGGTGGCGAAACGGGTAATATCATCCGGGGTTCGGCGAGGGGAATTCCTGAATTTAATGTATTTGACGGGCTAAATTTTTGCGCTGATTTATTAACTAAATTTGGTGGACATAAGGCGGCTGGCGGTTTTTCGATGCCTGCCAAGAATCTCGAACAATTCCGCAAGCAACTGTCAATTTTTGCGAATCAATGTTTGCAGCCGGAACACCTCAAGCCGTTGGTTTCAGTAGATGTGCGAGCGGATTTGGCTGAGATTAATCTTGACCTTTACCGACAAATTGATGCTCTAGAACCTTGCGGGATTGAAAATAAGGCTCCTGTATTTTGGACGCCTAATGTTTGTATTACTGAACAAAAAATTGTTGGTAAGGGAGGTCATGTTAAACTAACTGCAACTCAAGATGAAAAAGGTTCGGCTAGTTTGAAGGGGATTGCGTGGCGTTGGGGCGAATATTTTCCGTTGCCTCGGCGGGTTGATATTGCTTACCGCTTGCGGGAAAATAGTTTTAATGGCAAGACTTCGGTTGAGTTGGAATTGTTGGGTGTCCGCTTAGTGGCCAGTGCTGCTAGTTCGAGGCCGTCGGTGTTTGGAAAAGTTGAGTTTGATTATTGCGATCGCACTTATTCTTGTAGTCTGTCTCCCGCCGGTTCTCAAGAGGAATTGAGAATTCGCAATTCTCAAGGGCAAGTTTTGGTTGTTGAACCTGGACAAAGCATGGGTTTGTTGGGTAACTCCCGCCAGGATGCTAGGGAAGTCGATGTATCTCTACCTTTTTTCGAGAATTTGATTCAAACGGCTAAACACGCCCTCGGTATTTGATCTTCAGTTGACAGTTGACAGTTGACAGTTGACAGCTACCTCTACCTGGAAGTCCGAGGATTGAAGCAATGAATAGTCTTATTTTAATTTCTCCCTCACTCGTGTTCCGGCTTTCAACCAATTCTTTCTGGTAAACCTAATTCATCGGGGTGAAATTTAGGGAAAATTCGCCCGCACAAAAACAGGTACAAGCCCCCAACACGAAGGTTAGGATCGAATCGACAATTTGAGACCAAAATTCAACCTCGCAGATTTACTGCGCTGCAAGTCAATAGACAAGATTGCAAAAGTCCTTTTAATCAAATTTTGGGACGGGCTAGAAGCCCATCCCACAAGAAAAAAGATTTTTGTGGGATGGGCTTCTAGCCCGTCCTAACTATAGAAGTCTAATTTACAATCTAAAATCTCAAATTGACTTGAGTGGCGATCGATCTTTGGGAATTTTGAATTTTAAATTATCCAAAACTTCCAAGTATCGATCGCCAGCCGTGGTATAATTACAGGTCGCCGCCTTTAGCTGCCAACAGAAAAATCACGATCGGGCCAGAAAGCACGACTGCTGCCAGTAAAGCTACCTGAACAATAAGTTGCAAGTTTACAGGGCCTCCGCCGTTAAAAAGATCCGTTATAAAGTCCATGTGTCCTCCTGACTGTAGTGAGTAAGTCTAGATTGATGAGAAAATCCGCTTCTGATTTTACCGGGCGATCGGCCCTCTTTTTTAAGGAAGTTTACAAAATTCAACAAAATGTAAAGAACGATCGACCTGCGGGCGATCGCAAATTCGGCTAAAAAACCCTGAGTTTGGGCGATCGCAATTAGTCCGGTTCATCGATCGGCCTGCTTGGAGGCAAACCTGCCCGAAAAATCAACTCAGCAGTCAACCTCAATTCTGGGAAAGCCAGCGATTCAACAGTGTCATCGCCCCGAAACTGCTTTACCTGGTACTCCCCATCTACTAACTGGCAAACTGAAAGGGTGGGTTGTTTGGGATTCCCAATGAACTTGCGGCCACCTAAACCCAAATAGTCCACAATCCAGTATTCAGGGATGCCAATTTCTTCGTAATCAGCAAATTTGAAATGGTAATCATCTCGCCAGTTCGTGCTGACGACCTCTACAGCCAGAGGACAATTACATCGGGCTGATAACCAGCCTCATCGCGAGTGGGTTTAAGCAGGCAGTCACCAGGGATGCAGTAAGGTAATTCGCGTCGGTCAATTTCAACTCCTACTTTTAAGCTGATAAAACCTGTAACACCGGAATGGCGGCCAGTTCCTAGAGGCATTTCGACAATTACTCCATTGTGTAGTTCGTAGCGGTGAACTGAGTTCTCTGGATACCAGGCTGCGAACTCATCAAAAGTGACTGTTTTGGGGATTGTTTGGGCTTGGATCATGGTGTTGTTCCTCCTTTGCTAGATTTATACTAGATATTAGCCAGCTTCCTTACTTTCCTTGCCCCGCTTAGCTTTGGTAGTTGGCGGGGGTTTGGTTTATGTGAGTCCGGAGCTATCAGGTTCACTCGGAGGTGCGCTGGCTGGATCTGACGATCGTTTATTCCTCTCTATCAAGGCTTTCTTGACCAAGACAAGAACCAGTTGAGGAATGGAACGAAATTCAGAATCAGCCCAAATTTTTAACTCCTTGTACTCGTCAAAGTCAAAGCTGATGGTAGTTCTTGGTCGCTTGGTAGCCATATCGCGCGGTTGTCTATACATATCAACATTATCCGCGACTGTCTACCGAGGCTTCAATTTACCATCAGGTACATCATACTTGACAAGTGATGTACTTGTAGATTTTGATAAAGCTCACAGCCAAAAAAGAGCCAGCCCCAAGCATAAAACAGTCATCCGTACAGGAACCAGGGCTGGATGCCTTTACCGGAGAGTGTTCGCAATCAAAAATCGAACCGTCTTTTCGCGAACTCCTTCTGCGGCGCTGGCACTTGGTATACTTGAAAGGCTTTAATCTCTCTTAAAGTTGGGCATTTTCCAGATAATGCTCCAAATCTAAAATCTAAAATCTAAAATCTAAAATCAAATTATGGCTACTTGGCGTTGCGTAAAGCAGTGCGGTGCTTGTTGTTACCTAGAACCAACAGAGCGCCCTGACCTGGACGAGTATTTATCTACCGAGCAATTGGCGCTCTACTTGAGCTTAGTGGGAGATGACGGTTGGTGTATAAACTTTGACAAAGAAACGAGGGAATGCGGAATTTATGCCGATCGCCCGCGCTTTTGTCGGGTAGACGAGGAAGTGTTTCAGGATATGTACGGGATTGAGCCTGCTGAGTTGAACGATTTTGCGATCGACTGCTGTTTGGAGCACATTGAAGATATGTATGGCGATCGATCTTTGGAGATGATTCGCTTCAACTCTGAAGTTGGAACGATCGCCTTACCCGACAATTAACCGACTTGATGTCCCTGTGGGCTTTGTGCTTCCGAAGCATTTTTCGAGATCGTATTTCAATCTCAAACCTAAAATCTCAAACCTAAAATCTAAAATCCTCTCCAGGTCGATCGCTCCAGAGAGTGTAAAAATAGACAAATCAAGGAAATATCGCGCAGTTGAGTTGAGCCATGAGCAATCGAGAGGGTTTTACAGGCGGATTTATTGCGGGAGCCGCAGTTGGGGGCTTGGTAGGGGCAGTTTTGGGTGCGGTGCTGTCGAGGCGCGCTGCTGAAGCTTTGCTGAGCGATCCTTCCGATGCCAAGACCAGAAAGATGCGCCAGAGGAAAGCCAGCCAACTCGAAGCCGAAGGGATGGAAGTAGCAAGGCTGAGTTTGGAAGATAAAATTGCCCAGCTAAATCAGGCAATTGATGACGTGCGGCTGCAACTCGGCGATGTCAACGGGAACGCGCCAGCCCACAACAGCGAGGGTTCGATCGCCCCTGACTCCTGAATAAGATTGAAGATTTTAGAGCAGTCGGGGAGTAGAATGCGGGCGATCGACCAACTGTCGCACATTTCTCTGTTCAACTTTCCCATTAAAAACCAAGGCAAAAGTAAAAAGGAACCACAAAATTGCTCAGCCTCTACCCTCAGTGCCTTCCCTCTTCCGCAGCTATGCTAAACTCAAAGTTAAAGTGTCTGTAAACTTTACTCAAACGACAACCAAAATTTATGAGTTATTCAATAGGCCTTTTGGCAAACACGCTAGCGACATTTCTGCAAATCTATCTAGTCCTGATGATTATTAGGGTACTGTTAAGCTGGTTCCCCAACATCAATTGGTACGACCCCCCGTTTTCGATTTTGAGTCAGTTAACAGATCCTTACCTCAATCTCTTCCGCTCAATTATTCCCCCCTTGGGAGGTATTGACTTTTCTCCAATGATTGCGTTTTTTGTACTTCAGTTTGGCTCGCAATTTCTGATCGGTCTTTTGGGCAGCTTGCAAACCGCTTTTTAGTTATCAGAAAAATAGGGTTTAAAACTTCCCCCTTATAGGGGGAATTTACATTTATAGCCGTTCTCGAAAAAGTGAGGTATGCCCTATGCCCTATGCCCTATGCCCTATGCCCTATGCCCATGAGCACCTCATATTTCGCTCGAAAGGCTATAGTTTCACTAACGGCGAACCACGCCAGTAAAACCTGTAGCTTTAAACTGCTTGAGCTGCAAAGGTGTTCGTTGATTGGCTGCAACCGAAATTCTGAGCTGAAAATCGCTAATTCCGGGAGGAACTTCTTCGATAGAACCTAAGCGAGTCCGGTTTTGCATCACTGGATTTTCATCTGCATCATAAATACGACCGAAAATATCAGCATCAAAAACAGGTTTGCCGCTAGTATTTTCAGCTTTCCCAGTAATCAAAAAGCAATTAGCTTCCATAGAACTGCCGCTGGTGACTGTTCCTTCTGCCATTTCTGCGGGACATTCGTGATAGGAAAGATCGGAAAGTTTAATCTGTGTGGTAGCCCAAGCTGGTGGAGTGAATACCAAACTCAAAATTGCGATCGCCCAAGTGGCAAAAAGAAGACTGATAGCTCGAAATTTCATAACAATTGCAGCGTAAATATATTTTACTCAGCTTAGCGCGAATTCAAGGTCAAATTCTTAACCTCCTCCGGGAAACAGCACTGCCGTGTCCGGCTCCAGGAGGAGACGGCATTAGTCTAAACCTAAATGCTGGCGCAAGGCTTGGCGCATTACATCCACAGGGACATATTCTGTGTCCAGCCAAATTTTCAAGGCTGCTGCTCCTTGTTGAACTAGCATTTCTAGTCCGTCAATCGGTATTGCACCGCGAAGCTGTGCATCTTTGAGCAACTGAGTAGGATTCGGGGTGTAAATCAGATCGTAAACGATCGCACCTGCGGAAATTCGATCGAGCGCAGCAGCAGCAACCGGCGACTTTTCCCCGTGCGGGTGCATTCCCACAGGAGTTGTATTCACCAGCAAATCGGCCTGCGAAATCAACATTGACAAATTATCCCAAGTATGCACCTGCAAATTCTGCATCGGCATCGGAGAATTCACCCAACTCTGTTGAAATTCCGCTAAATTGGGGGCGTTGCGGCCGACAACGTGAATCTCTGCAAATCCCAATTGAGCGCATCCAGCCACAACAGCCCTCGCCGCCCCGCCATTCCCCAAAATTACCGCTACTTTCTGACTCCAATCGGAACCCCCCCTAGCCCCCCCTTGGTAAGGGGGGGGACAGGATTCCAAAGCTCCCTCTTGGTAAGGGGGCGGACAGGATTCGACAACCCTATTGCTAATTTCTAAGGTATAGCTTGCCTCTTGCTCCCCCCCTTGGCAAGGGGGGGTTGGGGGGGGTGAATTTGGCTCTTGGCAAGGGGGGGTTGGAAGGGTTAGCAACGGCGCGAGAAAGCCTTCTACGTCGGTATTTGTGCCGCACCAACCTTTGTCAGTGCGGTAGACGGTGTTGACTGCGCCGATCGCCCTAGCAATGGGAGAAACCTCCGCCAGCAGCGGTAAGATTGCCTGTTTGTGAGGAATCGTGATGCTAAATCCCCGAAGGTCGATCGCGGCAAATCCTGCCAGCGCAGCCTTTAAATCCTCTGGTTTTACCGGAAACGGCAGGTAAACAAAATCGACACCCAAGTGAGAAATGGCAGCATTGTGCATCACCGGGGACAGAGAATGTGCGATCGGATGACCAATTACTCCGAGCAGTTTAGTAGTGCCTTTAATCATTTTTGTTATTTGTTATTTGTTACTTGTTATTTGTTATTTGTTATTTGTTACTTGTTACTTGCGGCGCTCTGAGCGGAGTCGAAGGGTCGAAGGGTTACTACGCTTAGGGACGCTAATAACGAATAACCAATAACAAATAACCAATAACATTAATCAACTATCAATCAAAAACTCCTTTGCGTCAGCCAAAATCGGATTGACATCAAACCAGTAATCCTCGCCGTAACGGTACTCAAATACCCAAAGACTGCGGAGCAAAATTTGGTATTTAGTTTCACCATTCACTGTTTTGGTAGCAGATACTTGGCGGAGTAATTGCCACTCATCAGGTTCGATCGCCAAAGTAAGCTGGTGACGGCGTTGGACAATCACATTTTCCAAAGTTTCCCGCGACACAGGAGGGTCTTGTTTTTGCAGACAGCTATAGAGTAGTTGTAACAAATTGCGAACATGACCCCCGCTAACTCGACAGAGGCGATCGAGAGTTTCGGCAGAATCGAAAATTTTGCCAACCAAAGCATAGCGCTGCGACGCCTCCACTGTTGGAAAAGCGCGCGCCAGAACCATCTGTCGCAGCAATTCGACACCCTCTGCACACTCAGAAGCGTCATTCAATTGCACCGGCACCATCGGCAAAACCTTTGGATCTACCCCGAAGCGATTGCTAAGCTGACCCAAGTCGTTAGAGAAAATCAGCACCAAAGGAATTGTATACACGACATGACAGTTCAGTCTTGCCAACTGCTCCCCGCGATCGACAAACAGATATTCCGGCTGCATCCGCCCCGTTGGTTTCGCGCACAGGTGTATGCGATCGAGATTGTCGATAATTACCACAAGTCCCTGTTTACCTTGGCGCTTGAGTTCTTGATTAGCCGGTTCCAGCAACTCCTTATTGAGCGCATCTAAAATTACATTAGTCCGCGGCTCCAAATATTGCCTCAACTCCGATCGCAAATTCGGAGCATCCTTCGCCTTAGCAGTAATTTTGCCAATACCCAAAGACAAAGAAAACTCTCCATCCGTGCTAGCATTTACCTCACCCAAACCGGGGACAGAAGCTCCCGCTTTCAGATCTATTTGAGTTTGAAAAACATCAGCAACGCCCTTGAGCAAAGCTTTAAAACCCGTCGGTTGCAGCTTGATTTTCATTTTCTCAATGCTTTCGCTCACCTGACGCGCCACGCTCAACAAAATGTCAGTGATATCGACATCAGCCATGTCTAAATCTTTACTCGACTCAAAATAAACCACATGAAAACCTTGCTCCTGCAATTGAGCTTGCAGCCGCAGCAATTCTGTGGATTTCCCCGAGCCGATGTGACCGGTAAATAATTGACAGGTAGGTACATCGGGCGAGAGACGGCTGATGGTGCGCTCCAATTGTTCTACGATTGTGCCGCCCCGCACTGACGAAAAATCGATATAGTATTGTCGGTCTTCTTGATTTGCTACTGCCAGGGTGTAGCTGGGATTGCAGGCCGTATAAAATTTCTGTAAATTTAGTTCCATACCCTGTTCTCTGTTTTATAATATTATGCCCTAAGAGCTTCTTCATTGAGCAATTTGACCGCTCCGCACAAATTGCTAGTTGTTTTGATGTTTTATTGGTCTTTCAATATCTAAATGTAGATCGGAATCCGCAATCACAAATCCCACTTATTTTTTGCAGTCACGGAATGAACAAAAGTCAGTAATAACTTGATTGCTTCGAGCGTGAGGACTTGAGTTCTCTCCAAAATCAGAGGACTCAAGTCATCACAACTAACAGATTGATTGCGGAGAATTTGCCGAACAGCATCTGACACAGGCGATCGCGAATTTGTCTGCTAAAATCAAAGACGAACTGTGGGCGGTAATGTTCTCCAGTAAAATTGGGTATTTGAGTAGGGTTAACCGAATGCAGAAAGGGCGAGCACTTGCACTCGCCCCGATGGATTATCCAGTTAAGATTGGCGGGGATCTCCAACCTCAAATCTAATTGCATCAGCGAATCCCGTAACAGATTTATCACCGAGCAAGATTAATTTGCCGAAACTGTTGGCTGTACCGATTCACCAGATTTCAAAGTGCTATTTTGCATTAATTAATTCTACCATTCGTTCGCCTACACCTGCGGCGGAAGCGGGATTTTGCCCTGTGACGAGTCGATCGCTCGCCACAACACAAACTTGAAAATTAGGAACCTTAGTAAAATTAGCCCCACGCTCAATTAACTTCGCCTCCAGCAAAAACGGCACGATATCAGTCAATCCCACAGCCGCTTCCTCTTCATTAGTAAAAGCAGCCACAGTCTTGTTAGCAACCAGGTATGTACCGTCAGACAGCTTAATATTGACTAACGCCGCAGGCCCGTGACAGACAGCACCGACAATTCCGCCTGCTTCATAAATCGCAGCCGCAATCTCAGCAAGTTCCTGGTTATCAGCAAAATCCCACATGGTTCCATGTCCGCCAGCATAGAAAATAGCAGCATATTCTGCGGGTTTAATTTGTGCAGGATTCAGAGTATTTTCGACTCGTGAAACCTGTTCAGAATCATCTAAAAAAGCCTTATTTAGCGGGTCTTCTAAATCAATCCCAACCATTGGGGCTTTGCCACCTTTTGGACTGACAAAATCTACCATTAATCCGGCTTTAGTAAATGCGTCCAAGGGATGGGTTACTTCTGGGAGATAGAAACCAGTTTCTTTACCAGTGTCACCAAGAGTATCGTGGCTGGTTAAAACAATCAGAACTTTTTGGCTAGTCATATTCGATTCCTGTTGTGGGTGTCTTTGTGCTCGTTGTTTTTATCCTAGGTCGAATTCATCTAAAATACAAATTATGAAAGTTTCGTGTAACTATAAATCTAGTTATACCAAATCCCAATGCCGAACTTCCTAACATCCGTTAAATCTGAGATATTTCACCATTGTCAGCAACAGGCTTTCCGGCCTGTTCCACAAAGAGTGCATTTCTTGTGGGGGCTTAGCAACAGGCTTTCCGGCCTGTTCCACAAAAAGTGCATTTCTTGTGGAATGGGCATCTTGCCCGTTCCTAAAATCCATTGCCGAACTGCCTTATTTATGATTAGCTTTGAGTGGTATCGCAGCTTTATCGAGGTTTACCGCGTCGGAACCGTATCCGGGGCGGCCCAAGTTCTCCATCTGACGCAACCGGCTGTCAGCCAACACGTCGCAGCCCTAGAGTCAGCTTTGGGAAATCCGTTGTTTCAAAGAACTCCGAGACGGATGGTGCCGACGGATGCGGGAAAAAGACTGTATAGTCAAGTTGCAAGTGCGATCGAGAAACTCGAATCAATTCCCCACAAAAACTCCAGCGCCGAAACACCACAAACCATCAGAATCGGTACACCACAAGAATTTTTTACCGATCGCATCCTCAGTCAATTACCCCAAGACGATCACACTTTTTACACAATCCAATTTGGACTAACATCGGAGTTGATCCAACAACTCAAAGCCGGAAAACTAGACATCGTAATTGCTACCCAAAAAATTACCTTGTCTGACATTGAATATGAACTACTATTCGAGGAAAACTTCTGGCTAGTCGGGCCGCCAAATATGGCGATTCCGATTGCTGAAGGAATCAGTCAAGCAGATTTAAACCCACTTTCTCAATGGCTATTAACTCAACCTTGGATTGCTTACAGCGAAGAATTACCGATCGCCCGCCGCTTTTGGCGCGTCGTGTTTGGCAAAAGAATCGATGTTCAACCCAAACTAATTATTCCCGATTTAAGAGCAATTAGACAAGCCGTTGAATGCGGATTTGGCTTTAGCGTGCTTCCCGATTACTTGTGTGCAGATTGGGTGACAGAAAATCGTTTGACACTTGTGCTTAAACCTACACAGGCTGTTACCAATCGGATTTGGCTGGCTTTTCGGAAATCGGAAAGACAGTTGCCAAAAGTCAAACGGATGTTAGAAATTTGCCAAATCAATGTAAACTAAGTTAGCCTTAGAGTAAACCATCAATATCAATTCCACTTGGAGGTCACTTGTGGTAACATCTGCACCAGAAGCTACAGCAGAACTGCAAAAACCTATTGGCGAACAGCGCGTCGTAATTTGGGGGTTATCTTGGGACGGTTATCTACAAATTCTCAATGCCTTACCCCAGTCACGAGGCTGTCATTTGATCTATGACAACGGGATTCTAGAAATCACCATGCCCTTAGAAGAACACGAATTTTCAAGTCGATTAATCGAGTGTTTTATTCGGACGCTGATTGAACTCATGGGGATGCGGATGAAAACGATGGGTTCAACAACTATGAACTATCCTTTTCTGAAAAAGGGAGCCGAACCAGATAATGCCTACTATATTCAAAATCAACCCCTCGTCAAAGGCCGAAATGTTGATTTTACCAAAGATCCTCCGCCTGATTTAGTGGTAGAAGTAGATATTACTCATACTGATATTGAGAAAAACAAATTCTACGCTGCTATTGGTGTACCGGAGTTTTGGCGGTTCAATGGCAAAGTGTGGCGAATTTATCAATTGCACGAGGGCGAGTATATGGAGGTTGAATCGAGTCCTACCTTTCCTCAAGTGCCGAAAGAAAGGCTAATTGCTTTTCTAGAACAGGCAAAAGAAGATGAAATTGCGGCAATACGCGACCTGCGAGCTTGGTTTTAATGCTGTTTTTCTTGAGTCTTGAGCCACTCCATTGCCGATTTCGATTCAGCCTGCACGTCCTCCGACTGAGTAGCTAGCCACTCCTGATAAGCCTTTTCATCACCACCAAAGGAATCTAGGGATGGAGCAAAGCGATGAGCCTTTTTCATCCAGACATTTTCAGGTGCTAAAGGCTTATAGGCGCAGTAGCAAATGCAAATTGTATCAAATCCTGCACCATAGGGAGGCGGGATTTCAGGGGTGTATTCTTCCACCCGCACAACTTCCCAGCCACTATCTCGAAAGGAGTCCCGGTTTTCTGGCACTGTTTCCGTCAGTCGGTGTCCGATCGCAGGAGCAGGTTTGCCACTAGAGTCGTAGTGTTCGGCAATGGTGTTAGTTAAAGAAGGTACTGAATCCACATTTGCAATGCGGTAAAATGACTTTCCGATTTGTGTCTCAGTTTTCTGACGATACTTTTCAATTTCACCTTTATCCGCTTTGAACAGAATCAGTTTACGCATCTTCTTTGTCCTCCTTGAAATAGTCGCCTTGCGTTAAATCCATGCGAGAGGGTGGAAACTCGCAGTAGCCATCGAAAACGCAATCCACAGGTAAAACATCAGTTGCGACTAGCTCTGCCTGCTTCAGCGTCCACCCGTAATTATCTGCCATATCCTCGCAGCATTCTTCATTCGCTGCCGCATGGCGGGTTTCATCTTTCTCCTCGTCGTATCTGGGTTTTGTCATACTTAAGTTACTCCTAGTTCGGATAGTCGAACTTTGGAGAAGTCGTCTCGGTTGAGTGTGTCCTCACTCACCGGGGCGCATTCACATAATTTATATTATAGAACCCAATTTTTATACCAATTTATTCTATCCATTATAATTGACACTTTCACGTTGAGGAACACGCGATAAAGGAAACAACTTCCACTACCACACTCTCTCTTTCCTCACTCTGCGCTCTCTGCGCCCTCTGCGGTTAAAAAAATCCAAATTATCCAAAAAAGGGCCGGTAACTATACCAGCCCTTCAACTATTTGAGACGTTAAATTACCAGTAATTTAACATCCAAAAACTCAAATTAATCTAACTTCTGTCAGTAACAGTCGCAGGCTCAAAACTCGGAACCACAACATCAGAATTCGGTAGAGTTGGGAAGCGACGATAAGGAACAGTATCCTCACCAAAAGCCTCAGCATATTCAACAGTCAGCAACATCGCATTGATAAAGCCCTTAATCCCTTTACTTGCCAAGATTTGGTTATAAGTCCGAATCTCCGCTTGATTCAGAGGAGCACGGCCCAAGAAGTGCTTCGTACCCAACTCAATCACCTTAGTATTTGGATAAGGTGCATAGAACTGTTTCACGTACAGCGGCGAACAACCTAAACACTCAATGAACTCCTTGAGATTGATTTCATTGTTGCCAAGTTTGCTTTCCAACGCCGTGAATTCATTCTTCACAACATACGAGTTGATGTCACGCTCAAAAATTTGACGGTAAACAGCTTGAATTAAAGTTTTCAAAGCTACCTTATCCGAAGTAGTTGTTAGCTTGAACACCTTAGTTTGTTCACGGCGCTTGCTCACACCTTGAGCAATCCGAGTTTGCAACTGAAGATCTCCGCCATCGATCGCAGTACCCAATTCGATAAACCGAGGTGTTTCAGGAGTCGGCTCAACGTTGGCCTTTTTCTCACCAAAGGAACCCGATCGCATCGTCCGCATCGACAAACCAGCCGGAGTCACATAGCGCTCGTAGGGGACTGTATCTTCCCCGAAAGCTTCGTTGTACTCCATGCTGTCCATGATGCTATCGACCAGCGCGTAGAAACCCTTCTTGGCACAAATGTCAAAGTAAGCGTTCATTTCCTGGCGGCCGTAAGTAGGGCGTCCCAGGAGTCGGCGGTGAATATACTCGATCGCCTTACAAACATAAAGCTTGCTCCAGTACATATTGCGGAACACATCGGATTTCGCCAACATCCGAATAAACTCGCGCATCGGGATGTCGCCGTTTTCCAGCTTAATTTCCGCCACCTTTTGGCGCTGGCCGTCGAACACATCGCGACCAAACACTTGCAGGTAAGCAGCCCGAATCACCGCTTGAGTCGAACTTTCGGTATATTTGACACTGGAAGCATTGCTGTAGCTGCTGGAGGCACCGCGAGCGGTTTTCTTGGAAGCCACATAGTTGCTGGGTAACTGGTCTAGTTTAAAGACCTTGGGGCCCAGAGAACCAGGAGCCGCACCGCGAGCCGCTGGGTTACTCAATTGATTGTCAATCCCCGCACCTTGACGGATCAAGATCCGGCGAGTGTCTTTGCCAAAGGGAGCTGGACGGTTCTTAGGGTTACGAGTTTCTTTCGGGAAAATCGCACCGAACTGAATTTCCAGCGGATCGTTACCAATACCGTAAACGTGCTGATCTGGTAGAGGCTGAGTGTAGCCTGCGAACAAGGTGATGAACTGAGGAACCTTGCGGAAAGGAGCGCTGAAATTGAACAAATCAATTTGCGGGCCCCAGTTGCGACATTCCTGAGCTTCCTGGCCCAAACCGCGCAGGTAAGGGACTGTTTCTTCGCCGAAGTAGTCGGAATATTCCTGAGAATAAACCATCGCGTCTACGAGGGCTGCCAGGCCGCCTTTGGTGACGATCGCAAAATACTTGCTAAATTCTTCCCGCGAGCTCAAACCACGGCCGAGGAAGTGGCGGGCCGCCAGTTCTACAGCGCGACTGTTGACAAACGGCTCGTAGAATTGCTGGCGGTACAGAGGAGATTTGCCAAGGCGGCGGATAAACTCTTTCATGGAGATTTCGCCGTTTTTGACCTTAGATTCCAGGTCAGAAATGCTTTGGCTGTAGGCGCGGGTAATGTCGCGCTCAAAAACTTGGCGGTAAGCTGCTTTGATTACTTCAATCTTTTCAGCCGACGACAGACCCGTCTTCATGACGAATTTCGCCCGATTTTCCGCTGCGTTGAAGTAGATTTGAGGCAGTTGCAGCCCTTGCTGGTCGTTGCTTTCGCGCTGACGCACCTTAGCCGAAGGTGTGGGAGCTTTGAATTCGGTAATTGCTACATCAAAATACTGTGCGACGATCGTGCGTGCGGCCTCATCATTCTTGAAATAGTTCAAGGATGCAGCCTTCATTTCCTGCATTGCCACAATTGTCGCCGCCGACGAGCAGGCATTTTCGATAATTTCCCGCAATCCGCGCACATTCACCGAAATAATGTTCGGGTCGCCAGCAACGATCGCGTAGGTAATGTAACGCAAAAACCAGCTCAAATCCCGCAGAGATTTGGTCATGTTGCTCGGGCCGTAGCGCGAGACATTAATCGGCTGGAATCCTGCTGGAATTGGGCCGCCACCGCCGCCGTTAGTCGAAAACAGATTTCCCAAGCCCAAGAATCCGCCGCCACCTGAGCCTTTGCCGTTACCGCCGCCGCCACCTGCGCGACCTTCAACGTAAGTAACAGTTCCCAGTTTCATGCCTTCAGAGACATTTACCGAGCCGCCGCGAGTTGCGCCAGCCATAGCCATCACAGGTTCTGCTGGTCTTTCCAAAAATGCCAGCGGGGAACCGCCGACAAAAATCCGGTTGGCTGCGCGGGATACTATGAGTTCCGAGTTTCTGGTCAGCGTCTCAGAAATCGCGATCCGAAGAGCACCGGAACTGAAATAACTTGCCAGTTCGCTCAGTTCGCCCCGCTGTAGGAAGCGGTCTTGCTGTTCAGCTTGCGAAATCGTTGCGACTGGTACAGTTTGATATAGTTGCGGACGGGCAACTGAGCTTCCACCACTTGCTTTTACAGTCATTAGACTCCTTCGCTCCCTATCTAAATCGTTGCAGCATTTACCCAGACTAACCTTGCCTTCTCATGCAGGTAAAATTAGGTATTTTTGCTTTGTTTACTTTTTGCCTTGACCTATCACGAGGTTAGGGCGCTTACTTTCTTAGATTAAAATGTTTTGGTTTCATCTTTCGTCCTGCCGGGAAATGTCCGACCCGAAGACACCGACGGGGCACTCCCTCCGCGCTTGCTTCGCCCGTACATTCCTGGAAAAAATACAAAGGCAGGATAGCTGACTCCTGCGACGATCGCAGCAAGAGCCGTGAATTCAGGAAAAAGAAAATCCAAAATTTTCTTCTGCCTTTTTCTGGGCTTTTTACTTTCTGCCGAAAGACGCCGCTGCCTTACCCGAAAGCTCAGCATTGGGTGATGGACAGTCCTCGTTTGTTAAAAAGCCTGCCGAGATTTATTGTATAGATTTAAGAGAGCTTATATGAGAAAAAATGATAAGTTTTATTACGCGGAAGCTGTCAGTCGATTTTAGATTTTAGATTTTAGATTTTAGATTGACTCGCCTAGAAGCAAAAGGAGTGCACCGCTTAGCGCCGTTCTGTCGGAGTTCGTGGCAATCTCAAAACTCGCTCACTTAATCGCTCACCTATGGATACTACGCCCGATATCAGTGCTGCCGTGCGGCGGCTTTACGATACTTTCCCTTTTCCGCCCGATCCTTTGTCCGACGAACCGCCCCCGGGCTACAACTGGCGCTGGAGTTGGCCTGATGCTTACAATTTTTGCACCGGTCAAAAGCCCCAAAAACTCGATATCCGAATTTTAGATGCTGGCTGCGGCACGGGTTCGAGTACGGATTATCTGATTCACTTGAATCCTGAAGCGTCGGTGACGGCGATCGACCTTAGTTCCGGTGCTTTGAAGGTAGCACAAGAACGCTGCCGGCGATCTGGCGCGCGCGAAGCAGATTTTCGCCACCTCAGCATTTATGATGCTGCCGAGTTAGAAGGCGAGTTCGATTTGATCAACTGCGTGGGCGTGCTGCACCACTTACCCGATCCGATCCGTGGCATTCAATCGCTGGCCGCGAAGTTAGCCCCGGGCGGTTTGATGCACATTTTTGTTTATGCTGAATTGGGCCGCTGGGAAATTCAATTGATGCAAAGGGCGATCGGGCTTTTGCAAGGAACTAAAAAAGGTGACTATCCCGATGGCGTGAAAGTAGGTCGTAAAATCTTTGCTTCCTTACCAGAAAACAACCGTCTTGTCAAGTACGAAAAACAGCGTTGGGCCGGAGAAAATCAGCGGGACGAATGTTTTGCTGATATGTACGTTCACCCGCAGGAAATTGACTACAATATTGAGACTTTGTTCGAGTTAATTGATGCTTCGGGATTGGAATTTATCGGTTTTTCAAATCCGGGATATTGGCAATTAGAAAGACTTTTGGGGAAAGCGCCGGAATTGATAGAAAGAGCTCAGGGTTTGACGGAACGAGAGCTTTATCGATTAATTGAATTGTTGGATACGGAAATCACTCATTACGAGTTTTTCTTGGGCAAAAAGCCTGTTAATAAAATTGATTGGTCGGACGATCAGGCACTTTTGGCGGCAATTCCAGAGTTGAGTGGTTGTATGCACGGTTGGCCGAGTCAACAAGTGTTTGATTGCAACTACCAATTGCTCAATTTGTCAAGTGCTGAATTTGAGTTTTTGCAAGGTTGTTTACCCCCCCCAGCCCCCCCTTGCCAAGGGGGGGAGAAAGAGGGAAGCCCTTACCAAGGGGGGGAGAAAGAGGGAAGCCCGTCTGGCAAAAGCATAGGGGAGATTTTGGCGGATGTGGAGATGGGATTGGATGAAGTGCGATCGATCTTATCAAAACAGCTTATTTTGCTAACACCGAATTAATAGCGCTTTTTAATTATTTGAACGAACCGCGAAGACGCGAAGAGCGCGAAGCAAGAACTGCATCTTCTTCTTTCTCTTCCTTCGTGTCCTTCGTGTCTTCGCGGTTCATTTCATCTTACTCCATTAAAGAATCCAGTTAAGTCGTAGGGTGCGTCAGCTTGGATAATTTCCGCTAAAAATTGACAATTTCCGAACTGACACACCGTTAAGTCGTAGGGTGCGTCAGCTTGGATAATTTCCGCTAAAAATCGACAATTTCCGAACTGACGCACCTCACTAATTTCAGTTATTAACTTCAGGTAATATCCAAGATAAAATAGTACAATTTCTCAAATATATTGTCGTCCAAAAAATGTTATCGTTTTTAACGATTATGTGAGGTATGTCACTCAGAGATGGTCGCTATTTTCTTAGAAATTTTCGACGGCGACGCACCCTACAGCTACTAAGAAACGAAAATTAAATAACTTACACTCTTAAAAGTGGGATGGGCGGGACGCCCATCCCACAATAATTAAAATTGTAAGTTATTTAATTCTCATTCCTAAAATAAGTTATGCTAGAATTGGTTTACTAAGCTGTTCTGTATTTAAAATGTATGTCAAGAAATAATCAAAGTATTGTGGGACGTTGCTCTGAGCAGCGTCCCGAATATGCAATTTAAATGCGCGACAGCTTATCAGAATGTGACAACATATATTAAATCCTGAAAACAGAATCAAGTCTTGAAAATAAGGAGCAGTTTAATCAATGCTTAACAAACAAGAGACGATCGCCAAAATAGAAAATGTTTTTAATGCAGCATCCGATCGCTTTGACGCTCCAGCTTTATCTTTCTGGAATCGCTTTGGACAGCAAACAATCGATCGACTCTCGCTGCGTCCGGGCGATCGCATTTTGGATGTTTGTTGCGGAAGTGGCGCTTCTGCGATTCCAGCAGGCATATGTGCAGGCGCTAACGGACAAGTGTTGGGAATAGATTTGGCCGAATCACTTCTAGCACTGGCACGTCACAAGTCACAACAACAAGGGCTTGAAAATATTGAGTTTCGATATGGCGATTTTGAAAATCTAGGTTTCCCCAGCGCCAGTTTTGATGCAATTGTTTGTGTTTTCGGGATTTTCTTTGTTCCAGATATGCTAGCAGCAGTTCAAGAACTTTGGCGTATGCTTCGCCCAGGCGGGAAACTCGCAATTACCTCTTGGGGGGAAAAGGTATTTGAACCTGCCAATCAAATGTTTTGGAGTACAATTGAGGCTGAACGACCAGATTTATATCGGAAATTTACGCCGTGGGATCGGATTAATAATTCTGCTTCGCTGCAAGCACTACTAGAATCAGGTGGTGCAACAAACGTAAAAGTTTTTGAAGAAGTTGGCACTCACCAACTGACTTCTCCAGAGGATTGGTGGACAATAGTTTTAGGTGCAGGATTCCGGGGTACGATCGACCAACTCGATCCAGCTACCAGGGAACGCGTGCGACAAGTAAATCTGCAATTTCTGCGGACAAATGAAGTTTCTGCACTAGATGTAAATGTTTTGTATGCTGTAGCGCAGAAATAATGTATCTACTGTTAGTTAGCACCATCAGGTGCGTAGCGATCGCCCGACATACCGAATCGCCAATCCCAAATTGAAAATCAATCATCGCCCTTCAGTTAGATTGGTTGGTGGAAGGGCGAGATTCCTTGACTGAAATTGGTCAATCAAAGAGTGAGCGATCGCTCTTCTATTTACCTAACTATACTTCAGCAGGTTGCCGATCTTTTTGAGATTCTAACCAAGTTTCGTAGGCTACCCTGTCTCCACCGAAACTATCTATCGACACCTCGCGATCGGGCATTGGTTTGAGCTGTGAGCCGATCGGATTGTAGCGACAATAGCAGATAACTACCATGCCGAATTCGCTCGAACTACCTTCAGTGCCGAATTCGCTCGAACTACCTTCAGTATCAGAGGTGTAGGTTTCCACTCTCGCAACTTCCCAATCTCCGGTTTTGTAATGGGTACTCCAACCGTGGAAATTTGGTTCGTGTTCGGCTTCAACCCTGACAAACTCAGTTGGCCTGTATCCTGGTTGCGGGATCGGGCGATCGGACGAATCAAAGTATTCAGCAAGAATGCGAGTCAGAGAATGAGTGTGAGATAGCATTCTATCTTCCCATCCCGGTTGCCGCCCTTCGGCTCTAAAAACAATGTATTTACGCATCGTCGTCATCTTCCTGTTCGTGAAACGGCTGAGGAAATTCTGTCTTACCCTCGAACACGCAATCGGCCCTCAAGGTGTCACCCTGAAGTTTTTCTATCCTCTTGAGTGTCCATCCATATTTAGCCTCCATTTCGTAGCAGCATTCATCATCGGCGGCTGCGTGACGGGAAATATCCTCATCTGGGTCATAACGCAACCAAGTTGGTTTTTTTGGCATTATTGATATTACTCCGAGTGTTGAGTTGACAACATTGGGGGAATCGCTTTGGTGTAGTGATTCGAGCACTGCGCCAAGGCGTACCCGATATGATAGAGTTATTTCGGAGAATACGTCAATATGACGCGCCAATATTTGACGAAAAAAGATACAAGACCACAAGAGAGCGCATCGCCGATCGAGGCTTTGAGAATTGAGCGAACAAAGCTATCTCAGGCTGAATTTGCCGTGCATTGCGGGATTCCGCTGCGTACTTACCAGCGTTGGATTTCGGGTGAAACGGAAGCAAAACCAACACCCCGTCAGTGGAAACTGATGATGCGCCTATTGCAGATTCAATCTTTTGATGAGGTTCCTGATGATTTTGGCCCGATTAATTTGACAGGAAATGAAGATACGGAAAATAGCTCAATTTTACCTTGAGTTAGAATCGAATAATGTCACAATTATACTTAAGCATGGCCTTAAAAACTTTAGCAATCCTGGAAGGCAAAAGATGATACAAGTCCACCAGTCAAAACTTACCTTTGAAGAATACCTCGCCTACGAGGACGACACCGACAACCGCTATGAACTAATTAACGGAGACTTAGTAACATTGCCGCCAGAATCCGAACCCAACAACGCCATTGTCAGCTATCTGTTTTTAGTGCTTGTTAATACTGGCATCCCTTGGCGGTGTATCAAACTTCACCTGTGCGAAATCCAAGTTCCGATCCTGCGGGAGGGCGACGCAGCTAACCGCTACCCCGACTTAGTGGTTTTGCGCCCCGAACACATCTTGCTGACAGCATCTAGGCTAACTATCACCCTTGATATGCCGCCTCCTCAGTTGGTTGTCGAGGTTGTTAGTCCAGGTAGAGTTGGGCGCGATCGCGATTACATTAGTAAACGAGCTCAATATGCAGCGCGGGGTATCCCTGAATATTGGATTGTTGACCCTCAAGAGCAGATAGTAGCGGTACTACGACTAGAATCAGGTGAGTATGTCGAAGTTGGGTTTTTTCAAGGGGAACAAGCGCTGATATCGCCGACTTTTCCGCAGTTGAACTTGACGGCTGGACAAGTTTTGGGAGGAGAGTTTTAGTTGTAGAATGCGCCAAATTGCATAATTTTCACCTAAGCTACCTTGGGGCAAATTTCGACTTTGACAGTCATACCTACTTTATTGAGCATTGCAATCAGACTGTCAACGGAAAACTGCCCTATTTTACCTTGAGTTAGAGCTTTGATTCGATCGTTGGACTGTTGGAGGTGTTGAGCCGTTTGATCGAGAGTCCAACCGCGCTCTTTAATCTGATGAGTCAGGGCGAGAATTAGTTGCGATCGGATTAGTAAGTTATCAGCTTCTTCAGATGAGAATCCGAGGTCTAGAAAGATATTATCGACTGCTTGGGTAATAGTATTTTCGCTCATTGTTCCGGTTCTCTTGAGTTTAAACGATTTTGTAACAACTCTTGGTAGCGTTTCTGCCCAACTTCGATATTTTTCTTGGCTGTTTTCTGAGTTTTCTTTTGGAAGGCGTGGAGCACATAAATAGCTTCTTCAAATCTAGCAATATAGAAAACCCGATAGGCATTTTCTGTCCGAATCCGAATTTCTTCAACGCCTTTACCTACGATCGACATCGGTTTAAAGTCTGGTGGTTGTATGCCCTGCTGGAGAGTCCAAAGTGAAAAACCGGCTTCTTTTCGGGCCTCTTCAGGAAGAGATTGGATTTCTTCGCGGGCAGGGCCAACCCACCGAATCGGCTTGATGGTCATCGAGTTTGTTGAGAATCGAATACTGTGACAATTATACTCAAGTATTGCCTTAAGTATTTTATTTCTTCAGCGCTCTATGTCGGTTAGTTCAGCCGCCGATTTGAGACATTGTGCGGCTGTAATTTCCTTGAGTAGTTCCCGAATCCCGCTGCTTGAAATTAATCTCCGGTTTAATCTCCAATATCTGCTGCACTCGATCGCGCAATTCAACCGTAGACACCCCATTCCGCAGAGCAGTTTTTAAGTCAATTTGCCCCGTTTCGTTCAGCAGACAAGGCCGCAGCCACCCGTCAGCCGACAAACGCATCCGATTGCACCGATCGCAAAAACACTCCGACATCTGACTGATAAATCCTAAAGTCCCCTTCGCCCCCGGAATTTGAAACACATCCGCCGGCCCATTTCCCCGCACTCCCGACTCGGCTAAACCATATTTATCGCTAATTTGTTGCCGCAATTCTGCCGATGCTACCCAACCTTTATCGCCAAATAAATCGCCATTGCCGATCGGCATAAACTCAATAAAACGAACGTGCCAATTCCGGTTAATAGTTAATTCTGCTAAATCCAATATTTCCCCATCATTCACACCGGGAATCACCACCACATTCAACTTCAGCGGGTCAAATCCAACTTGATAAGCTGCTTGAATTCCTTCCCAAACTTGCATCCAGCGCGATCGGCCCCGACTACCAATTATCTGATCAAAAGTCTCCGGTTCCAGCGAATCCAAACTAATATTAATCCGGCGCAAACCAGCATTGTAGAGATTTTCGGCCATTCCCGCCAGCAAAAAGCCATTAGTTGTCATTGACAAATCTCGCGTTTCCGGCAAAGATGCGATCGACCCAACCAACTCCACCACCCCAGGGCGCAGCAGCGGTTCCCCACCAGTCAACCGAAACTTAGTAAATCCCACAGGTATGAAAACTTCCCGCAGCAAAGTTAGCAATTCCGAGTGAGTTAGCAACTGCTGCTGCAACACATAGTCCAACTCGCTACCTTCCGGCATACAATAGAGACAGCGGAAATTGCAGCGGTCTATCAAACTAATCCGAAGGTAGTCTACGGGATTCATGTCAATGATTTGTAATATTATTTAATTATAAATGCGGACTCGATTTTCTGCAATTATTGATAGAAAGCAAAAGGGTGCATCTCAATTTGGGAAGGGCGAAGCATTCCGGTAGTCAATCTCTGGCGATAGCTAATAAATCGTCTGCCGGAATGCTTCGCCCCTACGAAGATATTTGCAAAAATGAGATGCACCCAAGAAGCAAAAAAACGACATCGATTTCTCCCTCATCTCTTACTCTGCGCTCTCTGCGCCCTCTGCGGTTAATAAAAAAAATCTAATTTGCAAATCCATATATCTATGACATTTTTTAAATTTGAAGCCGATTTTGTAGAAGCCCTGCGCTGCATCCCAATGCAAGTACGCCTCAAATTAGATACTTGCGGCATCAAACTCAAGTTGCAAGATTGGAATCATTTTACTCAAGCAGAACGCCAAACACTTGTAGAGCTTCCTTGTTTGACAAGTCCAGAAATTCAAGATTACCGAGAACAGCTAAACCAAATATTAATCCAACATACTGGAAAATGCGGAACCGATTTGGCGATCGACCAAAATCCCCCGTGGATGGATGCTGCAACCATACCAGAATCCGTCACAGCAAAAGCGCAAGAGCTCGGATTGACTGTTACCGATGCCCAGTGGAGCGGTTTGCAGCCGCTACAGCGGTTTGCTTTAATCAAACTTAGTCGATCGAGCCACGAGAATAAAAACTTTCTCCCCGCTGTTCGAGAATTTCACCTCGTTGCATGAGAAGCCGGAATTATTGAATAAGTCCGGCTTCTAGCAGGTTCTAGCCGCGGATTTTACGTTTAACTGCGTCCACCTACTCCTAGCTTCAAGCTTGTTTTTGAGCTAACTTTTGGCGGCGGCGGGCTAAAATGAAACCCCCCAAGGAAAGCAATCCACCCACTATAGTTGTCGGTTCCGGTACGGGTTCGGAGTTGTCCCAAGTATCCTGTACTATTTCCAGTGGTTGTGACAAGTCGCCGATACTGTCGGATTGATCGATTACGAGCTCCGCGAGAGTAGTTGGGCCAAAGTTTGAGCTAGTTCTAGGTAAGCTATTGAGCACTCCTGTTCCAGCTAATCCGCTGATGGCATTCCGAATCCAGTTGTATTGCGACGAGACGCGAGTAGTAGCAGAAATATCGCCGTAGTCAGCCAACCTCTGGTTGTTCTGGCTGGTAATAAAAGAGTTGACACCGGCCAGGAGTCCGCCGATGAACAGTGCTCCACCGCTATCGCCCCGGGCTAATTGGTATTCTAGGTTGAGAGGGCGAGTCAATGGCTGTGAGGGATCGACCGATCGAGGATCGTCGAAATCTGACACGAGTATTCCGTTGGAATAACCTAATCGACTACCCAGGCCGATCGTATTCTGACCAGCTCGTTTTGTTTTGTATGTTCCTACATTTTCGCCACTTAAGCCATTGCCTGTATTTCCGAACCCGACGTAGCTGCCGACTTGCAAATCTTCGTTAGTACCGGAGTACAGGGTGGCCGGATTAATGTTCGAGATTGAACTGCTGAGCCGATACAAGCCTATGTCAGCGCCTGCACTCGCGTTCCGGTTGCTACTGGCCCATCCTCCGTTCTGAAGTCCCAAATTGATTGAATAGCTGCGCCCGCCAATTGAAAAACCTGCACCAGCAAGACTTTGTTGACCGTTTTCAAAACAGTGCGCTGCGGTTAGTACCCAGTTGGCACTGATCAGGGTTCCCGAACAAAGGGTGAACGTGTTGTTAGCAAATCTCATGTCGAGGCGGCCGACGCTGGCAAATTGGTTTTGGTTGGCGAAGTTTGTGTACTGGGCGTCGGATCGATCGTGCCGAATCGTACCGGCGATCGCGCTGCCACTGAAACCTGCTGCTGCCACAAAGGCTGTTAGCGTTGATGTAATTAGGTTTTGAGTTTTCACAGTAAGCACCGAGATCGATGTTAAATTTGTTGTTCTATTGACCTATCTGGTGCAAAACTCGATTTTTATGCAAAATGTTGGGCTTTGTTACAAATCTTTATATTCGCCAAAAAGCTCCCGTTTTTTTATACTAAGTAAGAAAGATTTTGTGCGCTTCAGGCGATATAAAGTGTGAGTTGGTGCGATCGGGCGGTGGGAGATGTAGAATTATGTCGATCGACCAAAAAGATTTCCGAGTCGCTCGACAACGACAACATGATAAATATTCAGAGAATCTCCGGCTGTCTGCATAAAACCCTTCTAGCTTCTGGTTTCGGAAAGGTTCGGCACGCTTACCTGGGTTCGGTAACTCAGCCAGACTTTTCTCAGAAACCAATCAAAAAATTCATTTTTTTTTAAGTTATGTTACCTGCGCGTGGTATTATTCGATCTGAAGTGTACGAGCTGTAGCTTTTGTCACACTTGTCGCTACAAGACGGTTTCAACCGAATTAATTGTAGTGGGAGTCAACTAACACCGACTGCTTTAAAAGTCAAGTAACCTTGTCAGATCAATCTCGCGCATCCATCGCTGAAACGGGGGACATCTCTCAGACAGGTTCGTCCGAACCGGAGTCCACCGACACTATGCAAGATTTCTACAAACTTCAACAACAGTTGTTTGTGGTCACTCTCGCTTTCACGGGAATAATTTTTATCTCGGTGTGGATTTTTTATTCACTCAACATTGCCCTAAATTATATGCTTGGGGCGATCGCCGGTGTGGTTTACTTGAGAATGTTGGCTAAAGACGTTGAACGCATCGGCCCGCAAAAAACGAGTCTGAGCAAAAATAGGTTAGCTGTATTTATTGGGTTGATTGTAGTATCAACTCAGTTGAAAGAGCTACAGATTTTGCCCATATTTTTGGGATTTCTGACGTATAAGGGCGCGATCGTCTTTTATATGCTGCAAAGCCTGTTTGTTACCGACCCTGCCAATGGGTCAGGCAGTCGGTGAACCCTCCACTGTGTGAACTTCTTGTGAATGGAAATGCTAAATGTCTTAAATGCCTTTAATGCTTTTCCCCTCGCTGAGTTGGAAGTAGGAAAGCATTTCTACTGGCACATAGGCAGTCTCAAAGTTCACGGACAGGTATTTATTACCTCCTGGATTGTGATTGCTCTCCTCCTGATAGCTTCCCTCGCGGCAACTCGCAATGTGCAGAGAATTCCGAGCGGAATGCAAAATTTCATGGAGTACGCCTTAGAATTCGTTCGAGACTTGGCTAGAAATCAACTCGGCGAGAAAGAGTACCGTCCTTGGCTGCCATTTATTGGCACATTGTTCCTGTTTATTTTTGTATCGAATTGGTCGGGCGCTTTAGTTCCTTGGAAGCTAATTAAGTTGCCAGCGGGCGAACTAGCTGCTCCGACTAATGACATCAACACGACGGTAGCACTCGCATTGCTGACTTCTTTGGCATATTTTTATGCAGGTTTCAGTAAGCGGGGTTTGGGTTACTTTAGTAAGTACATCGAACCGACCCCAATTTTGTTACCGATCGCGATTTTAGAAGATTTCACCAAACCTCTTTCCCTGAGCTTCCGTTTATTTGGTAACATCTTAGCGGATGAATTAGTGGTGGCGGTGTTGGTGTTATTAGTTCCCCTGTTCGTACCTTTGCCCGTAATGATGTTGGGTCTGTTTACCAGTGCGATTCAAGCTTTGGTATTTGCCACCTTGGCAGGAGCTTACATTCACGAAGCATTGGAAGGACACGGCGACGAACATCACGATTAACTCTCTAAAATTGGGTAAAGGCGAATAGCGAACAGTCAAAAGCCAGCGGTCTAATGACTAATGACTAATGACCAATTACCCAACATCTCTCTTGAACTCTGTACACAAAGATTAAGGAAATTTATCATGAATCCGACAATTGCTGCTGCTTCTGTTATCGCCGCCGGTCTAGCTATTGGTTTAGGCGCGATTGGACCTGGTATCGGTCAAGGTAATGCCGCAGGTCAAGCAGTAGAAGGTATTGCGCGTCAGCCGGAAGCAGAAGGCAAAATTCGCGGCACTCTCCTGCTGAGCTTAGCATTCATGGAATCCTTGACCATCTACGGTCTCGTTATTGCATTGGTGCTGCTGTTTGCTAATCCCTTCGCTTAATATTGAAGGATTGCAAAAAAGGGGCGGATGTCTTTCCGCCCCAAAAACAAGGAGGAACTAAAAGTGTTTGATTTTGATGCAACTTTGCCATTTATGGCATTGCAGTTCCTAGTTTTGACGGTAGTCCTCAATGCGGTTTTCTATAAGCCCATGACTAAGGTTCTGGACGATCGGGACGAATACATTCGTACCACTCAAGTGTCAGCTCAGGAACGCTTGGCAAAAGCCCAGAAATTAGCGCAGGAATACGACCAAAAACTGGGAGAAACTCGCAAACAGTCTCAGGCAGTAATTGCTACGGCTCAAGCGGATGCCAAAAAAATCGCGTCGGCAAAAGTAGCTGAGGCTCAAAAAGAAGCTCAAGTTTCGCGAGAAAAGGCAGGCCAAGAAATTGAGCAGCAAAAACAAGAGGCAATGCGCTCGCTAGAACTAGAGGTAGATACTCTGAGCCGACAAATTCTTGAAAAGCTATTGGGCACAGCACTGGCCAAATAGCTCGATCGAACAGTTTTAGATTTTGGGTGAATTCTCAAATCTTAAATCGGTTCATCCAACCTGCACGCGCAATTATGGAAGAGAATCATGGGGACTGTTTTATTGCTAGCCACAGAAGCTAGCACAGAAGGTGGTTTCGGTTTAAATTTCGATATTTTAGAAACCAACCTGATTAACCTGAGCATTGTTATTGGATTGCTGTTTTACTTCGGGCGCGGCTTCTTAGGAAATATCCTAGGCGAAAGACGCTCCGCCATTGAAGAGGCGATTAAAGATGCAGAAACTCGCCAAAAAGATGCAGCGGCAGCTTTAGCAGAACAACAGCAAAAATTGACTCAGGCTCAAGCAGAAGCGGAACGAATTCGCTCCGCTGCTGAAGCAAATGCGATCGTAGCAAAAGAAGCAATTCTAGCTCAAGCGGCGCAGGAAGTTGAACGCATGAAAGCAACAGCAGGTCAAGAGTTGGAAGCGGAGCGGGAAAGAGCGATCGCCCAACTGAGATCGACGGTTGTATCTTTGGCATTAGCAAAAGTGGAAGGTGAGTTGAAAACTCGCTTGGACGACAACGCCCAAAACCACTTAATCGATCGCAGCATTGCGTTACTGGGAGGCTAAAAAGTGAGTATCGTTAGCACAGCAGTCTTACAGCCTTACTCATCTGCCTTGATGTCACTGGCTCAGTCCAGCAATCTCTCAGAAAAGTTCGGCGAAGACATTCGTTCTTTGCTTAGCCTGCTAGAAGGTTCGGAAGAATTACGTCAATTTTTAGCCAATCCGCTGATTAAACCGGATACTAAAAAAGCTGTAATTAAGCAAATAGCGGGTGAAGAAATGAGCCCCTTGATGCACAACTTTCTGAAGCTTTTAGTAGACAAAGGAAGAATTCTTTTTTTAGAAGGGATTGGCCAACAATACTTGGCAAAGCTCCGAGAACTCAACCAAACAGTATTGGCTGAAGTTACATCGGCAGTCCCACTTTCAGACGCTCAACAGCAGACTGTTCGCGAGAAAGTGCAGGCGATGACCAGCGCTCGTAGCGTAGAAATTGAAACAAAAATAGACGCAGATTTAATCGGCGGTGTGGTAATTAAAGTAGGCTCTCAAGTAATTGATGCTAGCCTGCGGGGACAATTGCGCCGTCTCGGAATTCGCTTGAGTTCCTGATTTAAGGAAGAAGGAAGAAGGAAGAAGGAAGAAAGAATAAGGGAAGAATTAAACAGGAGGCAGAAATCAATGAATTTCTGTTTTTGAGTTGTTAGTCCCAAATACTTACTGCCAAATCTCAATTCTTTCTTGCCAAAAACATCCACCCGCCCAAAAATGGGTACAAGCACTAGACTTAAAGTCGTGGAAAGATCAAAATTTTAGACTAAGAGTTCAAACTCCCAGATTCAATGCTGCGAGTAAATCTAAAATCTAAAATCTAAAATCTAAAATCGACTGACCGACAACTGACAACTGACAAATAATAACTGACATGGCAGCAATCAGACCTGACGAAATTAGCAGCATTATTCGCCAGCAAATTGAACAGTACGACCAAGATGTAAAAGTCTCTAACGTCGGTACTGTTTTGCAAGTAGGCGACGGCATTGCCCGGATTTATGGCTTGGATAAGGCTATGTCCGGCGAATTGCTAGAATTTGCCGACGGCACTGTGGGTATCGCACTGAACCTCGAACAAGATAACGTCGGTGCAGTGTTGATGGGCCAAGGCCTAGGCATTCAAGAAGGTTCGGCAGTTACTGCTACTGGCAGAATTGCTGAAGTCCCCGTTGGTGAAGCAATGTTGGGCCGCGTAGTTGATGCTTTAGCCCGTCCGATCGACGGTAAAGGCGAAATCAAAACTACTGAGTCTCGCTTGATTGAATCTCCGGCACCTGGTATCGTTTCTCGCCGTTCTGTTTACGAACCGATGCAAACAGGGATTACCGCTATTGATGCGATGATTCCTGTGGGAAGAGGACAGCGGGAATTGATTATTGGAGACCGCCAAACAGGTAAAACTGCGATCGCGATCGACACAATCATCAACCAAAAATCGGAAGATGTAATTTGCGTGTATGTGGCGATCGGTCAAAAAGCTTCTACCGTAGCTAACATCGTCAACGTCCTGCAAGAAAAGGGCGCGATGGCCTACACAATCGTCGTAGCAGCCAACGCTAGCGACCCCGCAACCCTGCAATATTTGGCACCTTACACAGGCGCCAGCTTAGCTGAGTATTTCATGTACAAAGGCAAGCACACTTTGGTCATTTATGATGACCTTTCCAAGCAAGCACAGGCCTACCGCCAAATGTCCTTGTTGCTACGCCGTCCTCCCGGTCGCGAAGCATATCCTGGAGACGTTTTCTATCTGCACTCTCGCTTGCTAGAACGCGCTGCTAAATTAAGCGATGAATTGGGCGAAGGCAGCATGACAGCTTTGCCAATCATTGAAACCCAAGCAGGCGACGTTTCTGCTTACATTCCTACCAACGTAATTTCGATTACCGACGGTCAAATCTTCCTTTCTTCTGACTTGTTCAACTCTGGTTTGCGTCCGGCTGTAAACCCCGGTATTTCGGTATCGCGGGTAGGTTCTGCGGCTCAAACTAAGGCAATGAAAAAAGTAGCCGGTAAGGTGAAATTGGAATTGGCGCAGTTTGAAGAACTGGCAGCATTTTCTCAGTTTGCTTCTGACTTGGATAAGGCTACTCAAAATCAATTGGCCCGCGGTCAACGCTTGCGCGAACTGTTGAAACAGGCGCAAAGTTCTCCTCTGCCGATGAACGAACAAGTTGCTGTAATCTATGCCGGTATTAACGGCTACATGGATGACATCGATGTAGACAAAGTAACCAAGTTTACTCTTGGTTTGCGCGACTATTTGCGGACTAGCAAGCCGAAGTACGGCGAAATCGTTCAAGGCGGTAAGGCTTTGACTGATGAAGCTGAGAAGCTGCTGAAAGAAGGCATCACAGAATACAAGCAAACTTTCTTGGTTTCTGCGTAATTAGTCCTGCCGTCATCAGTGATTAGTCATTAGTTAAGTCGCAGATCCCCCTTAGGCGTGTTTTAAACCCGGAGATCCCCCCTAGCCCCCCTTAATAAGGGGGGGACAAGATCGTTCAAAGTCCCCCTTCTTAAGGGGGATTTAGGGGGATCGAGACTTTGAGAAAAACGATAGAGACATCTGGTTTCAGTCTGAAAATTGATACCAATAGAAAATGCCGTGTCTCTACCGTAGCTAAACTTAAAAACTGATGGCTGGGAACTAAGAACTCAGAAATAAAAGCTAAGGAAAAAGGAGAAAGTTATGGCAAATCTGAAAACTATTCGCGATCGCATTAAGTCGGTCAAGAACACTAAAAAGATTACAGAAGCAATGCGCTTGGTGGCTGCTGCTAAGGTGCGCCGCGCTCAAGAACAGGTGACTGCTACTCGTCCTTTTGCCGATCGCTTGGCAGAAGTATTATACGGTTTGGCAGAACGCTTGAAGTTTGAAAGCCAGGATTTACCGCTGCTGAAAAAACGCGAAGTCAGAACAGTGGGAATTTTGGTTGTTTCGGGCGATCGGGGTTTGTGCGGTGGCTACAACGGTAACATCATTAGATACGCCGAAAATCGCGCTAAGGAAATCAAAGCTGAAGGCTTAAACTACAAATTCGTGTTAGTAGGACGCAAAGCTACTCAGTATTTCCAACGTCGCGAACAGCCGATCGATGCTACTTACACTAACTTAGAACAAATCCCAACAGCACCGGAAGCAGCGCTAATTGCTGACGAATTGCTGTCTTTGTTCCTGTCGGGAACTGTGGACAGAGTTGAGCTAATTTACACCAAGTTTGTGTCACTAATTAGTTCGCGTCCAGTAATTCAAACCTTGTTACCCCTCGATCCTCAAGGTTTGGAAACTCCAGATGATGAAATCTTCCGCTTGACATCGCAAGGCGGACAGTTTCAAGTATCGCGGGAGAAAGTTGGTACACCTATGAAGAGTTTGCCACGCGACATGATTTTCGAGCAAGATCCGGCGCAAATTCTGGAGGCACTTTTGCCTTTGTATTTGAACAACCAATTGCTGCGGGCTTTGCAAGAATCTGCTGCTAGCGAGTTGGCTGCACGGATGACGGCGATGAATAATGCTAGTGAGAATGCTAGCGATTTGATCCGTAGTTTGACGTTGACTTATAACAAGGCGCGGCAAGCGGCAATTACCCAGGAAATTCTGGAAGTTTCCGGCGGTGCTGAAGCCTTAAACGGTTAAGTTAGGGTTGACAATTTGTAGATTTTATGGTATGCGTCTGGGGGAACTCAGGCGCTATTTTTTTAGTAAATATAGGAACAAATTGGACGATCGGGACTTACACAGCCTCTATAATATAATGCTTTATAATTAAAGTAGGGTGCGTCGCTGTGACTATTTTGGCTATTGACAACGATTCAATAGCGACGCACCGGGATAATCTCCCGGAAGTCACGACGACGATCGCGAGCGGGGACAGCACTGCACTGGTAAAAATTATGATTCCGATGCCAGCTTCCACAATATTACTCAGATGAGTTTCGCACAGCTAGATGAATATTTAAATCAAGAATTTTCGCCGGATAATTGGTCAGATCATGCTGTTATATATGCTATTGAACAAGTGCAAAAACTTACACCTGCTGATTGGGAAGAACTGAAATCTTGTTGGTGTAATCGTTCCCAAGAATGGCAATTGCGCTGTGCCGAAATTATTTCCGATGCTGACTCTCAACAAGCAATTCCGTTGTTGCTAGAAATGCTTGAGATACCGGATGATGAGCTTACTCTCACGGCGGCAGATTCTTTAAGGTCGATAGATGCAGCCAAAGAAAATTTAGATCTGAGTCTTGATGTTTTAAAACGCTTGCAAACTCTTTCTCAAAACAGTCCGATCGCTCAAATTATTGTTAATGAACTGCTAAAAAAATTGCCAGTCAGATTGTGAATGCAAATATAAACTGCTAGTTCATGCCGATCGCCTATTTGATTATGACTCAATTTCCCCCGAAAATATTGATCGCATCCTCGAACAAAATCCTGAATCCGCACTGGCTTGGGTCAAAAATACATTATCGGCTCAAACCACCGCACCGCAAGACTTTAACTGGCTTTTATTAGCCGATGTTTCCTCTGCGAAGGCTCGAAAAGGTGAAAATAATGCGGGTTTGTTCGATCGCACTTGGGCAGAAGTAGCAACCGCAATTTACGATCGACTAGCGGAAGTGGCGGAACAGAAAAAACCGGGTAGTGGGGAGTCTGTGAGGATTTCTTCAATGATGTTGCGGGCTGGGGCGATCGCAAAATACGGAATAGTTCCCAACGATTCAGTTCTGGATGTAAGCTTAATTCTACAGTGGTTTTGGGATAACATCAAAGATTCGCGGGAAGATGTGGAACAAAAGGCTGCTAATTGGAAAACGCTTCCTATTGAAGAAATTCGAGAGTTAAGACAGCTTAAAAATCGGTTAAAAGTTATCGCTGCACTCGCTAATAGCGATAAATATGTTTTGGATGAGGAACTCAAAGCTTGGCTTTCGTTACCAGAGAAATTGCCGTAACGAGGTGAGTCTGTTTAATCTAACAGAAATCCTGGTTTGATTAGACTTTGTTTGCCCGGTGTACCGTGTAACAGCCGAGGATACCAAGCTAAAGGAACAGAAATAGTACGACCATCCGATAGATCGACTGTCAGCGCATTGTCTGTAATGACTACCTGTTGCGCTTTCGGGATTTCTAGCAATTCAACCATTACTGATGTCAAAAGCTTACTTCTCTATGTTAGCTTGGGCGATCGCCAGCATCTCGGCTTTGTAGCTAAATATACATTTACAATTTCGCTTGCCGAAAGCTGAGCTTGTAATGTATCATACTCAAAAGTGCTTTGAGTCGATCGCCAGCGATATCACCATGAGTAACCTTTCAAACATTCCAGGTGGAGGCGGTCTCCCAGATCGTTTCAGAAATGTGGGAGAACAAATCCAGGCATTCTTCGATTTTGCATCGCTAACCACGCGGGCTTTGGCGCTACAAGGCTTAGGTGTGGCTGCAAAACACGATCGCGTTAAAGAAGCTTTTGCAGACTGGGAAGTGCTTAAAGATATCGCGAAGGAAGTGAAGGGCAAGGGGGAAGTTAGCAACGATTTGACTCGGTGGGCGGCGGCTACGGCGTTGGAGGCGATCGGATATTCTCAGCAGAGTTTACAACATTTAGAAGGGGGCGGTTTCACTGAACCTCTAGATCGCATTCGGAGGGAAATTCGCGATCGTAAGTTCATAGAAATCAACAGAATTCCGCGCCTAAACAGTAGGGGGGAAACAACCGCAGAATATGAAAGGCATCTAGAATTTTGGATCTACGGGCCCGCTGATGAGTTATTAAACGATCGCGATCGATCTCTGAATTATCAGGATTTAGTCGGGGATGTCATTTCCAAGTTACACGGGCGAGGGGTATATTTGGGATTGATGTCACCCAATAGCATTGTACAGGGGGCGGCGCTGCGGCAAGCGGGGTTAATTTTCAAAGAATCGGCTGAGATTGAGGCATATCTCTATGGGCTGTTGGAAGAGTTTTTGCATGACTCCAGCCATGAAACACCATTGAGAATTCATGCGGCGGAGATTATCAATACAGCAACGGATGTAAACAGAAGGCTGAAAACCTTAAGCAAGTTGTTGTTGGAAGATACAAATCCCAAATTGCATGAAGTGGCGCTGCGTCAATCTCAGTCAGTATTTAAACTATCTGCTGAGATTGAGGATTTTATCTATGGGCTTTTGGAAAAGTTTTTCGATAATTCCAACAATGAAATAGCAGTGAGAATTTATGCGGCGGAGATTATCAATACATCAACGGATGTAAACAGGAGGCTAAAAACCTTAAGTAAGTTGTTGTTGGAAGAGACAAATCCCAAATTCCATGAAGTGGGGCTGCGTCAAGCTCAGCAAGCATTTCACCACTATGCTGAGGATTTTATCTATGGACTATTGGAAAAGTTTTTAGATAATTCCAACAATGAAATAGCATTGAGAATTAATGCGGCGGAGATTATCAATACCACAACGGATTTAAGCAGAAGGCTGAAAACCTTAAGTCAGTTGTTGTTGGAAAAGATAGAGTTGCGGAATGCGGCGGTGAGGCTGTTAACTCCATACAAGCATGATTTAACTAGAGTAGAGCCTGATGCTGATACGATATTGAAGGCTTTGATTTTTAGCTACAGTTTGAATACTTTGCAGAAGTCTCAACTACAAGACTTAACGATTTCACAACTAGAAACTTATTTTTCATCAGCAAGTCAGGATCATAGGGAAATTTCAGAGATATTTACAAGTGCTATAGCAGCATCCGAATCATTAGCGCGACGATACGGGAGAAGCAGTTCCATATTGAAACACTTTCTCCAAAACAAGCAGGAGGAATACCTGTCACCGATTGAAAGTTGGCTGCAATTATTAAGAGAGCAAATTTCTGAAACTGAACCCGAGCAAAGAAAAGTTCAATATAATCAAGCTTTGATAAACGAAACAATTGATTTGATACGTGAAGAAAATAGTTACAATTATATGTATTCTTATTATACAGACAGAAGAGGCAAATATATTGCCACTTATTATTCAAAGGAAGGAGACCAATTTGTTTCCCCTTTTCCTATTCCTAAAAAACTGTGTATTCTCGACCAAAGCATTGTACTTTCCAGCACAAGTTCTTATAATTATAACCAAAGCTGCCAAATTAAAAGAGATTTAAAATCAATAAACGTTTATTTACTAAAATTCGCAATTGAAGCAAAGAAACAAGAAACTGTATGTAGAGGATTATTATCAACTCATTATTTAGATTATTTGTTGCATTTTGACGAATTGCCGGACTATAAAAAATCATTATTTACGATATTATTGATATTAGATACTATTATATTGTTGAGTATTGTTGTTATTTTTTTTGTTAACCATCAATGGTCATGGTTTGCCACACTATCAATAGCGATAAATCTAGGAATAATGGTCAAAATACATCAACGATGTTTCAAAAACTACCAGACAAAGAAAAAAGAATTTGAGAAAATAATTGAAAACATACAGTCTATTCTCTACAAGTTAAATACTCAATGGCAAGAATAAATAATCAATCATATATTCTGGGCTTAGAAATTGCTCCTAAGCGGACTATTCACGATAACAGTCGCCCAACTGAACTCCGTAAAAACATCCAACAAACCCAACAACAGCTAATAACCTCAATTAGCCATCTCGCTACTAATCTAACAATTTCCCTCCGCTACATCTATGACCCCACTCAATCCCCCAAACTCAAAACCTACCTCCTAATCAATCGCCCCCACAACACCCAAACCGCAGAACATTCCGAACAAATCCTCAGCCTCCTCACCAAAGGCAAATTAAGCCAATTCTTCACCCTCACCCCTCAACCAAA
>NZ_JAEQCB010000077.1:0-14559 GCF_020738785.1 Microcoleus sp. PH2017_05_CCC_O_A
CCTCGCTATTCACGACTACGACAACAACCCGCAAACTGTGGCAAAACGCTACGGGCCCGAAGTCCAGCTAGCCGATTTGTTCGATCGCGGGCGTCCCGGCGGGCGAGTCCTCACCCTCGACGGACACCCGCACCAAGGACAGCCCGTGATGCTGACGGAATTCGGCGGAATAGCCTGCGCCGGCCGCGAAAACCCAGATTATCTCAGGGTTTGGGGCTACGTGCGGGCTTCGGACACATCTGAATTGCGACACCGCTACAGCGCGTTGCTGAAAGTAGTAAATCGAGTGGAAATGTTCAGCGGATTTTGCTATACACAGTTGACCGATACTTTCCAAGAAGCTAACGGTTTGCTGTATGCCGATCGCACTCCCAAATTTCCCATAGAGGCGATCGCGGCGGCAACTCTCGGCTGGGATATTCCCTAATTGGGAATGGGTAATTGGTAATTGGTAATTGGTAATTGGTAATTGGTAATTGGTAATTGGGAATGGGTAATTGGTAATTGGTAATTGGTAATTGGTAATTGGTAATTGGTAATTGGTAATTGGTAATTGGTAATTGGTAATTGCCCGCAGTTCCAAGTTATTGGATATAGCAAGTCTCAATCATTTATGAACCTCTTCCCGATTCCTAATGCCCAATGCTTTTCGGCCCCATTCCCCATTCCTAATGCCCAATGCTTTTAGGCCCCATTCCCCATTCCCCATTCCCCATTCCCCATTCCCCATTCCCCATTCCCCATTCCCCATTACCTAATAATGTTTCAAAGTTTTTTCATGGGCGGATTTGAATGTTCCACCCACAAATTGCGATCGGGAAAACGCCTTGATGTCACAGTCGCCACCGGCCACGATAAATTTGCAGTCGCCGACTACCAACGCTTGCAAGAACAGGGCATTTACACAGTCCGCGAAGGCCTCCGCTGGCACTTAATTGAACAGTCGCCGGGAAAATACGATTTTTCCAGTTCCCTGCCAATTATCCGGGCCGCCCGCGACATGAAAATGCAGGTAATTTGGGATTTGTTTCACTACGGCTGGCCCGACGATATTGATATTTTCAGTCCCGAATTCGTGTCCCGGTTTGCTAAGATGGTGCGCGCTTTTATGCAAGTGCTGACTGAGGAAACCGACCAAACACCTTTTGTGACACCTGTCAATGAAATTTCATTTATTGCCTGGGCCGGCGGCGATGTCGCCTACATCAATCCTTTTGCTAAAGGACGCGGAGACGAGCTGAAAATCCAGTTGATCAAAGCGTCGATCGCAGCGATAGAATCAGTTTGGGAAGTCAATCCCCGCACCCGCATCGTTCAAATCGACCCGGTAATTAACATTATTGCCGATCCTGACAAACCGGAAGATAAAGACGTGGCGGAAGGTTATCGCTTATCTCAATATCAAGCTTGGGATATGTTGGCGGGACGCTTTCGCCCCGAACTTGGCGGCCAGGAAAAGTATCTCGATATTATTGGGGTGAATTATTACGATCGCAATCAGTGGATTCACAATGAAAATCCGATGAAATACACAGACAAGCTGTACCGCCCGTTTCGCGAACTGCTGCAAGAAGTGTTCGATCGCTACGGCCGCCCCTTATTCGTTGCAGAAACAGGTACTGAAGACGATTTTAGACCTGTGTGGTTGAATTATGTGTGCACGGAGGTAGCGGCGGCGATTAAAGCCGGAGTTCCGGTGGATGGAGTTTGTTTGTATCCGATTGTCAACCATCCGGGTTGGGATGACGATCGCCACTGCTACAATGGTCTTTGGGATTATTGCGATGAAAAGGGCGATCGAGAAATTTATCAGCCTTTGGCGGATGAATTGCAGTTTCAAAGGCAGCAGATTGAACCGTTGCTTAAGTGTTGAGACTCGGCGGTTGAAACCGCGTCTATACAAACGAAGTCCGCCTGCGCGGACTAAGAGTTAGAGCGGGTATTTAAGCCGGATTTGGGATTAGATATAAAAGGGCGATCGCTTTTGGCTGACGTTTATTATACAGACTTAATCCAAGGTCGAAGTTTGCCAGAATTAAGCCTTTCTATATATTTAAAAGTGCGATCGCACGCATCATACCAAATCATACTTAAATACCCCCTTTATTCTTCAGTCCGCGAAGGCGGACTTTGTTTGTGTAGACGCGGTTTCAACCGCCGAGTCTCAACAAAAATTGCGACTTTAGATAGGGGCGAATTCTCCCAGCACGAAGTTATACTCCTAACATCTATTAAAAACGCCCGCCCCAACAAAAATGCACTCCCAAATATTGCGAAAACCAGACGGCCGCCCACTGACACTCTACAGCCGCTACCCAATCCCAGAAGGTATCGCGGCCGTAAGTCCCAGCAATGAACCCGTACAAGCAAACCCGCACTTTCGCTGGCATCCTTTGCGCGGGGAATGGGTAGCATACGCCAGCCACCGTCAGGGAAGAACTTTCATGCCGCCGCCGGAATACAACCCGCTGGCTGCGACAATTAATCCCAAATTCCCGACAGAATTGCCACCTGGAGATTACGATGTAGCTGTTTTTGACAACCGCTTTCCCTCGATGACTTTTCAGGCAAAAAACGCACCTGCAAATATTGTCGAAACTTTGCCTGCTAAGGGCATTTGCGAAGTCGTTGTTTTCACTCAAGATCCGCTGGCTTCCCTCGGTTCTTTAGAATTATCTCACTTAGAATTGCTGTTAGAAGTATGGGCCGATCGCACTTCAGTTATCGGCAGCAATCCAGAAATTCAATACGTCTTGCCTTTTGAAAATCGCGGCGTCGAAGTCGGAGTAACTTTGCATCATCCCCACGGTCAAATTTACGCTTATCCCTTCGTGCCACCAGTCCCCGCGCGGATGTTAGAATGTCAGTCGGTTTACTATCAAAAAAACAGTTCCGGTTTGCTGCAAGATTTGATTCAAAAAGAGATTGCTGACAAACAGCGAATTCTTTATTTAGACTCCGAGGCGATCGCCTTTGTGCCCGCTTGCGCCCGCTACCCTTACGAAGTTTGGATTGCGCCGATAACTCCCGCTGCTACATTTATCGATTTGACGGAAAAACAGCGTCAATCCCTCGCTAAAGCCTTAAAAACAGTCACCCTTAAATACGACGGTTTGTGGCAGCGCCAATTCCCTTATTTGATGGCTTGGTTTCAAGGGCCGACAGACGGGAATCCGCATCCAGAGGCGCATTTGCACGCTGAATTTTATCCGCCCTATCGATCGAGCGATCGGCTAAAATATCTAGCAGGAACCGAACTCGCCGCCGGAATGTTTGCCAACGACGCATTACCTGAAGAAAAAGCCAAAGAATTGCAAGCAGTAGCTGTAAATCTATTTTAGATTTTAGATTTTAGATTTTAGAGATTTACCGTGGAGAGGGGCGGGTTTAGGAGACGAGCGTTTTTAGGCAATTATTGTTAGTAAACCCGCCCCTACAAGATTGCGGTTAATCGACCAGACATGATATTATATCCGTTACACAATCCGCTGCCGAACTTTCATCTATGATAAACTCATTAAATCCAGAAGTCGATCGCAAACTCGAATTCATCCGCAAAACCTTAACCGAAACCAGAGCGATCGCCCTGCGGTTGCGCGGCACCGACTGGTTTGCTTGGGCCACCGCTGGCGGTTCCAATACAGTATTGCTGACAGCAGAAACCGGAGTTGCAGAAATATTAATTACCGCCGAAAACGCTTTTGTGCTGACAGATGAAATCGAAGCTCAACGCTTGCAAGATGAAGAATTGCCCGACAACTTTCAAAAGCACATCTATCCTTGGGCAGATGTTGCACAGCGCGAAGCTTTTGTCAAAGAAATTACTGGTGGCGGTAACGTGATGTGCGATCGACCAATTCATCATAACGAAACTGCGATCGCCGCATCTTTACAGTCTCGCAAACAGACAATGATGTCAAGCGAATTAGAGCGGTATCGCCGAGTCGGACGTTTAGCCAGCGAAGCGATGACAGAGGTACTTTCGGCGGCAAAACCGACATGGACAGAATATCAGCTAGCGGGAGCAGGTGCAGAGGCATTGTGGGCGAGAGGCTTGCATCCAGCCCTGACATTAGTGGCTGGAGAAAGGCGTTTGCCGCTATACCGCCACGCCACCGCCACCGCCGAACAAATTGGGAAGCAAGCCATGTTAGTATTCTGCGCTAGGGGAAACGGTTTGTATGCAAATTTAACTCGATTTGTCTGTTTTGGTTCTCTAGAAAAACAGCATTCAGAATTGCACCGACAAGTTAGAGAAATTGAAGCCGCTGGCTTAGATTCGTGCCGCCCGGGAGTATCTATGAATGCGGTTTATGATACGCTGAAACAAGCTTACGAACAGCACGGATATCCTCAAGCAATTCGGGAACACCATCAAGGCGGAACTACTGGATATTTGGCGCGGGAAATTGTGGCTAATCCGGCTACTTCAGATATTTTGAGTGAAAATATAGCTGTAGCTTGGAATCCGAGTTTGTCGGGAGCAAAAATTGAGGATACGTTTGTAATTTCCAGCAGTGGAAAGTTGGAAAATTTGACATTCGATCCGAATTGGCCGAGTGTAGAAGTAGCGGGCAGGTTGCGCCCTGTGCCACTGGAAATCTAGTCGAAGGAAAGCGGATTTTGACACGGATACACAGATTGATCGTAGAGTTATATCAAATCCGGTGACATAGGAATTAATAATTACCCACAATCAGGACACGGCAGTGCCGTTTCCCTACAATTAATCGCGGTAGGGACACGGCACTGCCGTGTCCTCTTATACTCTCAATACAGGTCTTTCGGGATTTTCAGGATTGGGAACTAGACGCTGATTCTTGCAATCTACCAGCAAATCTAAAGTTTCTAACACAGTTTGACCGATTAGCACGATATCGCCTAAAACCATTGCTGCCTCTATCGTCTCGCGCCCTTCCAGTTCAATGATAATTGGTTCAGTCAATCCCACAGTTTCTTGTCTGCCGTCAGCATATTTGGCTATTTCTTGACTCCGAATTCTTAAACCGAGGTGTTCGCAGACTTCTAGGGGAATTGCTGTACGTACAGCACCAGTATCTATCAGTGCTTCTGCTTCGTACACGCGCAACAGATTGGGATTGAGCAATCCTCGACTGACTAAGGCTTCATCAATTGCATTCGTGAGCTTGACTTTGACTCGAACTGCGCCCATATTTTTGCTGATTTGATTTCGATCGCAATTTATCATAAAAATCGCCTCTCTTTCGTCTACAAAGTCTACCTTTGATTCTAGCTTGAAATTTGTGCAGCCACAGGTTTTAAGGGTACATCTCAATTTTGTAAGGGCGAAGCATTTCGGCAGACAATTTATTAGTAATAACCAGAGATTTACTGCCGAAATGCTTCGCCCCTACGAGTATATTTGCAAAAATGGGATGCTCCAGGTCTTAACCTGTAGGCTGCAACAACATTCGGCTAAATATGTCTAAAGACTATTCATCTTCAGCATAGATATACCGATACAATTCGCTCGGATCGGGTTCGGGGCTTTTCTCCGCAAACTCTACCGCATCATCAATTACAGCTTCGATCTTTTTGTCGATCGCCTTTAATTCCTCAGCAGTCGCCAAAGTGCGATCGATCAAATCAGCAGCCAACTTCTTAATCGGATCGCGCGGGAACCAATATTCCTTCTCTTCCTTAGAGCGCAATTCGTCAGGATCTGCCAAAGAATGTCCGCGAAAACGATAAGTCAAAGCCTCGATCACAGTCGGCCCTTCGCCGGCCCGCGCCCGCGCTACAGCTTCCTTCGCGACTTCCCGCACCGCCAAAACATCCATCCCGTCAACCTCAACTCCAGCCATGCCAAAAGCATGAGCTTTCTTGAAAATCATCGGGTCAGAAGTAGCTCGCTCGTGGGCCATGCCGATCGCCCATTTGTTGTTTTCCACAACATAAAGAATCGGCAATTTCCACAAAGCCGCCATGTTCAAACACTCGAAAAACTGCCCGTTATTTGCCGCACCATCGCCAAAAAAACAAGCAGTCACGCCATCGGAACTTTCATCTCCCAAAGCTTCGCGCCGGTACTTCGATTGAAAAGCCGCCCCCGTAGCTACAGGAATCCCCTCAGCCACAAAAGCATAGCCTCCCAACAGCCGATGTTCTGCCGAAAACATATGCATCGAACCGCCGCGGCCCTTCGAGCAACCGGTTTCCTTTCCGAACAACTCCGCCATTACTTCCCGCGCCGGTACGCCCGCGCTCAAAGCGTGAACGTGATCGCGGTAGGTGCTGCTGACGTAATCCGTACTATCGCGGCGCATCGATCGAATCACCCCAGTAGACACGGCTTCTTGGCCGTTGTACAAGTGGACAAAACCAAACATTTTGCCCCGGTAGTACATCTCAGCACACTTGTCCTCAAAAAAGCGCCCCAAAACCATATCCTCGTAGAGCATCAAGCCCTCATCCCGAGAAATAGTTACGCTTTGTGCGTCAAAAACTGGTAGAGTCCGTTCCATAAAAAATTAATACCCGATCGGCTGCCTAAACATCTAAATGTAAACCGACAGAGGACACAACCGCAGCATAAAATGGGCGAACATTTTCCCAGCAGCAGTTACAAGCATTGTTAAAATGAGCTTAGTATGGGAAATTTGCCAAAATAGGGAGAGCCAACTGCCACATCGACCCGCTGCGGTTGTGTCTAAAACTTAAGATCGGTCTTGTTCAAAGTGGGGCAGGATGCGAACCTCACTCTAAAACGCCGTAGAGGGAAACAGTCGGAGTACCTTGAAGGAAGTTCTCGATATCCTTAACAGGACTCAGAAGCTCACATCAAAATCATATTTTTGAGATTTGATGTGAGAGCATCACCTAAGATAGGCTAATTCAGTTGCTAGCGCTTTGGGGAAGTGGACAGTGCTCATTCCACTAGATTACTACCGTATTTTGGGTCTACCGATTCAAGCTACTGCCGAACAGTTGCAGCAGGCTCACCGCGATCGCACTTTACAGCTTCCACGCCGGGAGTATTCCGAAGTTGCGATCGTCGCCCGCAAACAACTGATCGATGAAGCCTGCGCCGTTCTGTCAGACTCAGACGGGCGCAAAGCTTATGATGTCAGTTTTTTAGCCAAAACTTACGATCGAGAGTCGGAAGCAGCCATGGCGGCCAAGCAGAGGTCGAAAACCTCTACTGGGCCGGCCACAGTCCTGCAAGATGCAGGAGAAACCGTTGCGGCAGAGTCTAAGGCTTTAGACGCTGCTCCTGACCCCCACACTCCAAGTATTGAAATCGATGACAACCAATTCGTAGGAGCCCTGCTCGTACTGCAAGAACTGGGGGAATACGAACTCGTACAGAAGCTGGGGCGCCCGTATCTCAACAATGGCAGCATCGCGATCGACGAAGGCCGCTTCGGCGACCCGCAGCTCGTGCGGCCCGATATCGTTTTAACCGTAGCCCTGGCCTGCCTAGAACTCGGCCGCGAACAGTGGCAGCAAGGTCAATACCAAAATGCGGCAAAATCACTAGACGCAGGTCAAGAACTGCTGCTGCGCGAAAGCTTATTTCCAAGCGTGAGGGGTGAAATGCAAACCGATATATACAAACTCCGTCCGTACAACATTTTAGAATTACTATCGCTCCCCGAAGAAAAAGTCTCCGAGCGCCGCCAGGGACTGCAAATCCTGCGAGAAATGCTGGAGGAACGGGGCGGCATCGATGGCTCGGGGGACGATCGATCGGGTTTAGGAATAGAAGACTTCCTCCGCTTCGTCCAGCAACTCCGCAAACACCTAACCAGTAGCGAGCAGCAGACCCTATTTGAAGCTGAAGCCGGCCGCCCCTCCGCAGTGGCCACTTACCTCTCGGTCTACACTCTGTTAGCCCAAGGATTTGCCGCCAGACAGCCTTCGATGATCCGCCGCGCCAAGCTGATGCTGATGCAGCTCGGCCGCCGCCAAGACGTTCACCTCGAAAAAGCTGTGTGTTCGCTGCTGCTGGGCCAGACAGAAGAAGCCAGCAGATCTCTCGAACTCAGTTCGGAAAAAGAACCCCTCGCGTTCATTCGCGAACATTCCCAAGATTCTCCCGATTTGTTGCCAGGACTCTGCTTGTACGCCGAACACTGGCTGCAAGAAGAAGTGTTTCCTCACTTCCGCGACTTGGCAAACCAGTCAGTCTCTTTGAAAGATTATTTTGCCGATCCGAAAGTCCAAGCTTACCTAGAAGCTTTGCCCTCGGATGCCGAAACCGCCAACGAATGGGTCGTCGTGCAACCGAGATCGGGCAAACCTCAGGGGAAACTGCAACCAGCGGGCGATCGCCCGCCTGCACCTCCACAGCCTCCCGCAGCCAAACAGGCAGCCAGTAGTCTCACCTTGACCCCCGTACCGACTGACAGATCCAGCGCAGCTTCAGCGCCGAAATATCAGGCAACGGCGGCAGGAATTGGGGCTGCGGCGGCCGTCTCTCTCCCGACAGCTACGGCGGGACGGCCTGCGGCCTCGACCTCCAAACCGCGCAGGAACCCGAGTTCGAGCCGGCGCAGCGGAGCGATCGGCCAGGGGTTAACAGGTTCTTTTGCCGATCGGGCGCGCACCCTAGCAGCCCAAATTGGGGCCCAAGTCAAGTCCCTGCCACCAAACAAGCTGGCTCTGCTTGTCGTCGCAGCCGTCCTGAGCCTGTTAATTCTGTGGTTAATACTCAGTCTGTTTTTGAGTGCCTTGCAAGCCCTCTCAGGCCCATCTCTCCAAGGAGAACAAGCCCGCGTCAGCCTCGATGCACCGCCCATAGAAATCCCCGCACTAGCCCCTGCCCCAGAGCCTGGCGCCCCCGCCCCCGCCCCAGTGTCGGGAGCAATGACGGAAGAAGGAGCCAAACAAATAGTTCAAGACTGGCTGTCGGCGAAAGCAGCGGCTTTGGGCCCCAATCACGCTGTCGAAGAATTACAGAAAGTTCTCACAGAACCGGCTTTGTCTCGCTGGCAATTGATGGCAGATGCCCAACAGAAAAACAACGCCCACCAGCGTTACGTGCACAAGCTAGAAGTTAAAGGAGTTAAGACAAATCCGACTAATCCCGATCGCGCCGAAGTAGAAGCCCAAGTCAGCGAAAAAGCCGAAACCTTCGATCGCGAACAGTTAGTTACTTCCCGCAACGAAAACCTCCGCATTCGCTACGACTTGATCCGCCAAGAGGGACAATGGCGGATTATGGATTGGCAAGTGATGAAGTAGGGAATTGGGCATTGGGCATTGGACATTGGGCATTGGGTGTCCCAAGTAACGGAGGAGACGGCAATGCCGTTTCCCTACTCCAAAATGATCGATTATCCTCGGGCGAGGAGGAGACGGCAATGCCGTTTCCCTACCACGATTAATTGTAGGGAAACGGCACTGCCGTTTCCTGATTTTGGGTAATATTAAATCCGTTTGCATCGGAATGATCTAAACGGAGGAGACGGAGGAGACGGCAGTGCCGTGTCCCTACGATCAATTGTAGGGACACGGCACTGCCGTCTCCTCTATATTATTCCGGTGCAGCCGGAATTGATATGATATTACATCCCGTACATTGCTCGTTAGCCGAACTTTCTTCTGCTAGAATTTTAAATTCTTAGATCGGAGTTTTGAATTGCAAATTATTGTTGAATGCTGGCGTTTTATTTGTCATTCCTATTGCGTATTCAATCAATTTCAACTATTAGAAATGCTCGTAGGCGTAAGCCGGGGCGTAAGCCATCGCCCTCCAGGACAAATTGAGCTTTTTCACCGGGATATGCCCTACGTAGACGCAGCTTGGGAGACGAAAGTTAGTTTGTTCGATCGCCCAAATGACAGATTGCTCCGCAGCATTCCGAACCCTGGGGAAAATCAGTCAGCCGACGTGACGCTGCGAATGCACTGCCCGTGGGACTTTTCAGCATCCAGCAGCACCGAAACTTGGGTATTTGCAGCCACAGAATGGGGGATTATTACGAGTACAGTATTGCAGGCGATCGGCGTTAGGTCGATCGCCCAAACTCCGGTTAATTCAGAAGTAAAAATTATTACACCTTCGGCGTGGTCAAAAGCGGGCTTAATTCGTAGCGGAGTTGAGGGCGATCGAATTGCGGTTGTACCTTTGGGAGTCGATCCTCATATTTATTATCCTGTTTCGGGCGATCGGCGTCAATTGCTGCGCGAAAGCTTCGGTTGGTCAAACTATTTTATATTTTTAAACATCGGAGGACAAACCGATCGCAAAGGGATTCGTCCTTTATTAAAAGCCTTCGCGGCGGTAGTTGACAAATATCCAGATGCGAGATTAGTTTTGAAAGGTTCAGAATTGCTTTATCCGTCTAGAGACGAGATTGCTGAAGCCTGCCGAGTTGTGCTCAACGATGCTGAAAGAGCGAGGGTTTTACCGAGATTAATTTATACTGGGAGCCAGCTATCTTTTGCTCAAATAGCGGAGATTTACCAAGCAGCAGATGTTTATGTTTCTGCTTATTTGGCGGAAGGTTTTAATCTGCCGGTGTTGGAAGCTGTGGCTTGCGGTTTGCCGGTGATTTGTACGGAGGGCGGGCCGACTGATGATTTTACTCGATCGGACTTTGCACTGCGAATCGAGAGTAAATTGACGGCTGTGGTAATTGAGGGAGAAACCTTATTTATGTTAGCTCCGGAGTGGGAACATTTGACTGATTTGATGCAGCGGGCGATCGAGCAGCCTGGAATTGCCGCGAGAGCTCGGGTTGCGGACCCGGGTTTTGTGGCTGATAATTTTAGTTGGGGGCGATCGGTCGATCGGCTACTTGAGGTTATGGGAGGGGATAAAAGGAGTGAGGAGAAGTCTATTTTTGAGCCAATAATTTTGTAATTTGGGCGTTTCAAGCCCTAGATGGGGAAATAGGTATTTTCCGGCGTAAATGACATAATTGAACAGCTTCGGCATGGAGGAACCCCTGGTTTCAATCCCTGATAGGGTTTTAGGTATTTTCCGGCTCACGCATAAGATATACCAATTTAGATAAGATATCCTGTTTCAATCCCTGATAGGGTTTTAGGTATTTTCCGGCACAAGGTTTTGGTTCCTTACACCTACCCGATAGGTATGTTTCAATCCCTGATAGGGTTTTAGGTATTTTCCGGCAAGGTAAGCGTTTTTGGCTTTACGTTGGTTTACCCGAGTTTCAATCCCTGATAGGGTTTTAGGTATTTTCCGGCTCTGAGCAGTTTTGTTGAGCGAGAATTCATTGATTGTTTCAATCCCTGATAGGGTTTTAGGTATTTTCCGGCCTTCCCCTGACGAAAGATCCCAGCCTGGCACTCAGTTTCAATCCCTGATAGGGTTTTAGGTATTTTCCGGCTTTAATTTAGGTAGGTAAATATGCCGATTGCTTTGTTTCAATCCCTGATAGGGTTTTAGGTATTTTCCGGCCAGGGAGGGAATCAGTTCCTCGCTTCGATCGGACGGTTGTTTCAATCCCTGATAGGGTTTTAGGTATTTTCCGGCTTTAACACAGCAAAGAATTGATGTCAACAAACAAGTTTCAATCCCTGATAGGGTTTTAGGTATTTTCCGGCTCATGAGCCGACCTCGGCTTTGGGCAGCTCCTGTGACCAAACCAAGTTTCAATCCCTGATAGGGTTTTAGGTATTTTCCGGCGAAAAAATCGATGTCTTTGTCTCTCTGTGCAAAGTTTCAATCCCTGATAGGGTTTTAGGTATTTTCCGGCCCTGATGTGTTGTTGAAAAAGATTGTGTTCTGAACGGTGTTTCAATCCCTGATAGGGTTTTAGGTATTTTCCGGCACCGAAGATCCGTCTCTACATCCGCGACGAGAATGTTTCAATCCCTGATAGGGTTTTAGGTATTTTCCGGCTCAGAATTGTTGATTCAATTAAATGCTGAGCAATTAAATCGTTTCAATCCCTGATAGGGTTTTAGGTATTTTCCGGCTTAGGGAGAAGGAAGTCGTTCCTTTGGAAGCACTGATCGTTTCAATCCCTGATAGGGTTTTAGGTATTTTCCGGCAAAAGGGCCATCCCAAAGAGCAAAACTCAAAGAGTTTCAATCCCTGATAGGGTTTTAGGTATTTTCCGGCTCAAAGAATACGCCCGCTGTTGTTTGAATAGCTATTCTGTTTCAATCCCTGATAGGGTTTTAGGTATTTTCCGGCGCTTAGGAATTACAATATGCCGTCCCTTTGGTTTGTTTCAATCCCTGATAGGGTTTTAGGTATTTTCCGGCTTAAGTTGAGCAAAAGCCAAAACTGGCTCTTTGGCTACGTTTCAATCCCTGATAGGGTTTTAGGTATTTTCCGGCCGCCCGCTCCAGAAGCCTTGGTGTATTTGGTTTTCAAGGTGCAGTTCCGTGAATCTAAAACAAAAGTACCATTCCAGCCCTAGGCTTGTCAATCCCCAATTTTTCATACTCACCCCAAAGACGTTATCCTGTAAAGCTTTCAGATTTTCCGTGAATCGTTTTTTGAGACTAGGGGCATCAAACTCTTGCTGCACATCAGTTTCAGCCAAAAAATTTGATACCCCTATTTTAACACCTACTGGTTCACGGAAACTAGGCAAAAAATATTGTGCGATCGGCAGGAACAACCCCACCAATACGTTCAATCTTACCCTGACAGCACGCGCACAGCGGAAAAAACATAATACTGTCTTCGTTTGGTTTGATGACTTTGTTCAGGCGCGATCGCAATTTAGCGTATTGCGTCTCAGTCAAATCGGCACACTCGAATACACTGTACTGCATCCACTGCCCATAAGACTTCAGCATTTTGTGAATCTTTGTCCGGCGCTTGTCTTCCGAAATATCGTAAGAAATCAGAATGTGCATATCTAGTACAAAACTAAAGGTGGATATTTGTCAATCTCGCCCATCAAATATTTCGCCAACAGCCGCCCCTGAATCTCAAAAGCCTCTCGATAAGTGCACTTGCGTTTCAAAACCGGATGCTTAAACTCAGACTGCTTTTTCTTTTCATACAACCTCAAAAACTCTTTCCGTCCCGTTTCCGACAGTCGCATCACATTACTCAGCGGTTCCACAGTAAAATCATTCGGCGTCAGAATCCGGCGGTTAATCGCGTTGAGAATTACACTGTCAGCCACCAACGGGCGGAACTCTTCCATCAAATCAAACGCTAAACCCACGCGGCCGTAGCGCTGGGTATGAAGGTATCCTAAATAAGGGTCAAATCCCACAATATTAATCGCGCTTTGGACATCGTGACGTAGCAACGTGTAAGCAAAATTCATCAAAGAATTCACTGCATCGGTAGCAGGGCGGTGTCGCGGTTTAAACACAAAGCCTTCCGCCCGAATTAATTGGTTGAAAACTCCGAAATACGCCGCACTCCCAGCACCTTCGTGTCCGCGCAAAGAGTTAATGTTGTCAGTTTTGTCAAGTTTCGCGATCGCATTTGAAATCTGCATAATTGCCGAACTTAAATTTAGTTCCGAATGTTCCCGCTGAGTTTGAGATAAACTGGTGCGATAGTTCTTCAATTTTCCCCGAATAAAACCCTGGACAACATGAATAGCTTGCGGAGTTTCCCCCGCCGCTTTCCACTGAGCATTCCGAACGAAAATGTTTTTACTTAATTCCGGTTCCAGCTTACCCAAATAGTGACCAGTATCGGTGATAAAAGTCAGAGGAATTTTCCGCTGAAGCAATTCTGCAACCGCAGCCGGGGAAATAGTCGCCCGTCCCACAATCACCACTCCATCTAAATGAATCAAAGGCACATCCTGTAACGTTTGATTTTTTGCCTTGACATTGAGGCGTTCATCTGTTTTCCCGATAAACACATCATCTTGATTGATATAAAGTGTTCCCATGATTGACTCCAAAAAATGAGGTTTAATTAGCTTCTTGATAGCGCAGAACTCTCTCAGCAGCTTGAGGCAAACATTGCTGATAAAGGCTGCAACCTTGACAGCGTTTGCTATAATGTGCTGGAGGAATTTTGCCAGTTTGCAGTAAAATTTGGATAGCGTTGATAGTTGCGATCGTCTCCTGTCTCAATCCCTCAGAAATCTCGACTAACTGCCGCTGATGTGACTGCGCGTAATACACATATCCAGTCGCAATACTTTTCCCCGTCATCTCCTCCAAACAAAGGGCTTGAGCGCAAACTTGCAACTCATCGTTATCCCATTCCCCCTTCCGCCCGCGCTTGTACTCAACGGGGTACAACTCACCATCCGTTGATTCAATCAAATCCGATTTTCCAATCAGCATATACCTTTCAGACTTGAGCCAAATCGCCCGCACCTGCCAAGTCTCATCGCGGTTGATTTGACTGAGAGTGTGAACGCGATCGTGCAAACTCGTCCCTTCGATGGTATACTGGTTATCTGTGAATTCTCCCGCGCAAGACATTCGCCAACAGCGGTGGGGACAGTAAGAGTATTGGTTCAAAAGTGCGATCGAAATGTAATCAAAATCGTTCATAATTTTGATAGTTTGTAGGAGATTAGTAATTGAAATTAGCAACAGGCAAGATGCCTGTTCCACAAGAGTTTAGTGTTATTGTGGGGTGGGCATCTTGCCCGCCCTCAAAATTGGGAATTAGCAACAGGCAAG